>NZ_BAAGSP010000023.1:0-45531 GCF_054782375.1 Yaniella soli | reverse complement strand
CAATATTCTCACTCATACGACAGAATTAACACGACATTTCAGCACTGTCCGATTAAACCGCCGACACCACCAAAAATAAAAGCGACTGTAGTACTAGACACGCCACGGGGCCGAACCACTACTTGCTCATATTCAGTTAATCCGCTGACTCTCCAACGTGGGTGGGGACCGACCAGCTTGAATTGGGATCGAAGCAGTGCAGCCTTACAAGGGCCAGAACTATTTATCTAGCGGAACCGATGACCATACGCATGGCTTATAACATCCGTCTTGGCGGTGGGTTTTCCTAACGACGCCCGATATCGCGACCTAGGCGATATCCAAAGATCATTGCTGGTCCAATATGTGACCCGTATCCGGGATAGCCACCACCAAAAACCGAGACAGCCGAAGCGCCAACTGCATGCAATCCTGGTATTTGTTGGCTTTCAGCGTTGAGTACTGCGGCATTATTATCAACGTCCAACCCAGCAAACGAGCCCAGATCCCCCATACGAATGCACGCCGCGTAATAAGGCGCCTTTTTCAGTTCTGCCAAGTTCGGGTTCGGCTTGTGTGCCATATCGCCCCGGAAGTGGTTATACGCCGTAGATCCACGCCCAAAGTCTTCGTCCTCACCACTGCGAGCGAAACCGTTGAACCGTTCGACTGTCGTCTCCAACGTGTCAGGATCCGCACCAATCACTGCTGCGAGTTCAGAAAGTGTGTCGGCTTTCACCAGAAAACCAGTGTCACGAAAGTATTTGCGCGGAATGGGCCACGGCTTAGCATACCCAATTCCGTAAGTGTCCATACATTTTTCATCAGCGATAATCCACGCGTAGGTATCGTCTTCGTCTTTATCATGAGCCAGCAATTGACGACCGAAATCATGATAACTCAACGCCTCGTTGCCGAAACGGCGGCCTTTTCGGTCCACAGTAATCATCCCCGGCAAACCGATTTGGCGCAGGTGCGGGAATAGCCGCTGACGGCCATCACGCAATTGCTTGAACTCCGTCACCGGCGCCCACGAACCAGGCGTGAACACATCATTACTAATGCGTCCGCCAACAGTCATCGCCATCACCGCACTACCACCATTATGCCCAACCGTGGGAGTCACATGGTTGGTACCATCAGGATCATGCGGGAAGTATTTGCGACGCAAAGTGGTATTCCCAGTAAACCCACCCCCGGCAAGGACCACACCTTCAAGTGCGTTGACGACTCCACTGTGGCGGCCCCCGCCCAAGATCGCACCCGTGACAGTACCATCTGAATCTTGCACCAACGACTCGACTGGTGTCGACGTCCATATTTGAACACCAGCGTCCAATGCAGATTTCACCATTCGAGTGATCATCGCTGAACCGTTGGTTCGTTTCATGGGCTGACCCTTCACTAGTTGGTCAAGCCACGTTCGTGCCAGCTTCGTTCCAGCATAAGCAAAAGATTTGATCGAACGATTTGCATACAAAAACTGTGTTAAATCTGCCCCTACTTGCGGCATGTATCCGAATACAGTGTAAGAACTGAGATACGGCTGCAGTTCCCTGCGGCGCTTGCCCAGCATGCGAACATCAGCGTCTCCCGGCAAGATAGCCCTCCCACCAATTCGCGAGCCTGGTAGGTCCATTTGATAGTCTGGAGCCTTTTCCGGGTACACAAAATTTACTTCAGTGTTCTTCTCAAAAAACTCAATCGCTTCAGGAACAGTATCCAAAAACGTATTGAGACGCTCCTCATTGAAATTTTCTGGCGCAAGCGCCTTCAAATACGTCTTAACTTCCGCAGTGCTATCGTCGCTTTGGTGACCCGGATTACCCGGCACCCACGCCCAACCTGCAGATATCGCTGTAGTACCACCAAAATACGGGTTCTGCTCAGCAACAACCACCCGCAAACCACGATGCGCTGCAACTATCGCAGTCGACAACCCTGCAACACCGGAACCTACGACCAACACATCACATTCACGTTCTTCCGGACGTGGTTCAACCATAAAAATTACTCCTACTTTGGATGCTTAAATTAACAATGACGACACCCGTTTTCACGAAGTCCTCTTTTCCGGAATTTCAAAATCGACATACGCAAGATCTTCGACGTTGGGTAGCGAATACGGTTTGATCGCCTCGTGAAGCGGATGCGTATTGTAAATTTCCAATGCCCTCGCTGATTCAAAATCCGCGATGATCACATGATCCCACGACCTCTCGGTTTTCAGAATGTCAGCACCATGTACCAGCTGGATCATCCCAGGTATATTGCCGATCATCCCCTCAAGACCCCTAACCCACTGTTGGCGAATGTCGTCAGTAAACGAGGCCTTCCAACGAAACATCACAATATGACGAATCATCAAACATCAACCCCTTGCCCCGCAGAGTGAGTCCCCGAGCCGGTAGCCTGCAGAGCATTTCGTGCTGCAATGTCTTTCCCCGCAAGATAAGCCATGGTCATCAGCGGCCCCAGCGTCGCACCGGCACCCGGATAGCCAGCCGCATACGGAGAATCTGCAACATTGCCTGCCGCATAGAGCCCTTCGATTCGCTGCCCGTCAACATCAACAACACCGCCAGTACCGTCCGTGCCCACACCGCCGCTGGTACCAAACGCCCCATTGACCACTTCAAGCGCATAATACGGCCCATACTGCAACGGACCCAAGGAGGGATTTGGCCACGAAGAATTCGCATCCCCCCAATAACGGTCATACTCACTGTTACCGCGCCCGAAATCTCCATCCACCCCGATAAGCGCCAGGGCATTGAATCGCTCAACAGTAGTAACCAAAGCATCCGCGGGCACACATAACTTGTCTGCCAACTCAGTTAGCGTTGCAGCCTCGTATAAATAATCAGGCGTGGCCTGACCCGCGCGATGATCCAAAATGCCATAACGCTCCAAATACGACTGATCAAACACAACATGAACCGGCGTGTTCAACGTTTGATTATTCGCGGAATCCCAAGACTGTAAAGACCGTGCGAGATCATTATAATTCTGCGCTTCATTAGCGAACCTCTTACCATGTCGATTGACCATAATAGAGCCCGGTCCCTGACGCTCAAAACGCAGTAACGAACCAATCGCAGCACCATCACGAGTCCCCCCAGTAAACGACATCGGCGCCCACCAAGCCTCACGCGTACCTCGCATCGCCGCACCAATCCGCTGGGCCATTTTCAATCCATCACCAGTATTAGACGGCGGTGAACACACGGCATACAAACGCGAAGCAAGCATCGAATCAGCCAATTCACGATCCCACTCAAAACCCCCAGACGCTAACATCACAGCATCAGCAGTAATCTCCTGACGATCGGCTGTGACCACGCCTGAAACCTTACCGTCCTCAGTCCGAAGACGTTCCGCTGCTGCATTCACAGCGAAAGTCACTCCAAAACGACGACACGCTGCCACCAGCATCGACACTAAGGCGTGACCTTTCGCCGCCACCCCATCTTCCATGCGCTCCTGCAATTCATCCCAGGGAAAACGGGTGAAAGCACCCCATGCTTCATACTCTTCCATGGTGAATGGGTAGCGTCCATCAGTACGTATAAGGTCTGCAAATCCACCAAGTTCTGCGTGGTAGTTGAACAGTTGAGGCTCAACGGTTCGTCCTCCTGTTGCCGCACCCGGCAAGTCTTGGCGGTAATCTGGAAAATTGTCCAGAAAGATAAAATCAACGCCCAGCTTTGCCTCTAAGAAAACCAGCATGTCGTCGCCTTGGTCTACCGCTGAATCTAATAGTTCCGTGCGGCCTCTTCCACGAGAGGCCGCCTCAACGTATGCACGTCCTGCTGCCTTCGAGTCTTCAATACCGTATTCCTTCGCGTGATGATTAGCCACGATCCAGAGCATGCCACCAGATACCGCCGAAGTGCCACCCAATAGAGGAGATTTCTCCAAAACCAATACATCAAGCCCTGCTTGAGCCGCCGTTGCAGCAGCAGTTAGCCCAGCGGCGCCCGATCCAACAACCACCATGTCATATTTTGTCGAGAGTTCCCGATTATCCAAAAGTTTCAATATTAACAACCTTTCGTATACGCATGATTTACATCATGCAACATAGACAAGACGCACGCGGGAGGTGTTCCGTTGAATAATACAATCGCTGTCGTAGAGCGCAGTATACTCAGGGGTAAGCTGGAGCAGAGGTTGTTCTACGAGCAAATTCAACCCCGCGGTTGGGTTCAATCCCGAGGTGACGTTGAATGGCCTTAGAAGCAAACTTTAGGTGCGGGACATACCTTTCAACATTTTCTTCCTCGATTGGAACGATAACGCTTAGGGCAGCAATCGCGTTCCCTGCTCCGCCAAAAATTGGCACGGATATGCCAGTTGATTCCTGAATAACTGTCCCAGCTGACACACAAAAACCATCGCGTCTAATTTGCGCCAAATGACGGCGCAATTCATTGGGGTTGGTGGACGTAGAAGCGGTGAACTTCTCCAGGTTTCTACTCAGCAAGAGAGCTTGTTCTGAAACTGATGCACTTGCCATCAGAGCCAGTCCAGCCGATGTGGCATGAACAGCCAACCGCCCTGCGACAGCAGAAATATTCTTAGTAAGTTCGTGTGGTGCGAATCGTTCAATATATAGCACCTCGTTACGATCTAGAACGCCTAACGATACGTGAACTTCGAAACTCGCAACCAGGTCTTCCATGGCTGGTACCGATGCTTCACGGAGCCCTTCAAGCGGTGCACCTTTTCGCACCATTTCCCACAACCGGGTGCCATGCCGCCACCCGCCCCCCGCAGGATCTCGGGAAACCAACCCTTCTACCTCTAATTCAGATAAAATACGGTGAGTGGTAGATACAGGCAGGCCTGCAAGACGAGCAGTCTCGCGAACGTTTTTACCTTTCGTCTTTTGGTCAGATAGTGCGCCAAGCACACGGACGGCTCGACTGATCAGCGACTCCCCAGAAGAAGAGTTTGCCATATGTTTTCCTGCATCCTTATCTACTCGATGACTAAGAATTTCACAGCGAGTTTTTGACTTCTTCCGCAAAATGCGATCGAAAACCTATTGATCGTCTCGCAAGTTATTGCCCGCCGTTTCACCGCCATCAATCACAAAAGAAGCACCCGTCGTGAAGGTGGATTCGTCTGATGCCAGATATACAACCAAGTGGGAAACCTCCTCAACCTGCGCTGCTCTCCCCAGTGGAACCTGGCCAAGGCCTCTGTCAAGGTCCGCGGTCAACGGCGTTTCCACGCTGCCGGGGTGAATTGAGTTGACTCGGATTTTCTCAAAACCAAAATCCAGCGCCGAAGTCTTCGTAAGCCCTTGAATGCCCCACTTCGCTGCAGAATAGACTGCGCGATTCTTGAAACCCGTAACCCCAGCAATCGACGAGATATTGATAATTGATGATGTGGGATTCTTTCTAAGCTCCGGGATCGCAGCTTTCATGCCATAAAACGTTCCAGTTAAATCAATTGCGAGGGTCTTATCCCAGTCAGCTAGAGAAGCCGTTTCCACGGAGCCTGACGAAAAAATTCCTGCGTTATTTATCAATACATCAAGTTTCCCAAATCGTCTGACCGTAGCATCAATAGCCGCTTCCCAACCTTTATAGTCGGTGACATCCAGCGCGACGAACAGAGACCGGTCTTCACCAACTTCTTCACAAAGCGCCTTACCAGCACGCTCGTCAATATCCGCCACCACAACCATGGCACCCTGCGAAGTCAAAATACGCACGTGAGAAGCCCCCATCCCGGAGGCTGCGCCGGTGATCAAAATTACCTTATCTAAAACTCTTTGTGATCCAAATAACATGACCTTAACCTACTTGCTACAGGGCCCCAGAAGAACCAAAAGTCATTGAATGGAACATTTTCCTTCGGCAGTGCATAAATAACTGATCCGAAATGCGTCCAAGTCCGGCGACACATGCTAACAAGTATACCAAGCACCATTGATGTCAATACTTGCCCCGTTGATGTACGTGGACTTTTCACTGAGCAGGAACTCGATAGCGTCAACGACTTCCTTTGTCGTACCAAATCGGCCCATAGGGATCTGCGATGAAACCTCAGATTCAACCAGTGTTTCCTCAGTCATTTCTGTCCAAATCAGACCAGGCGCCACTCCATTGACCCGGATACTGAAAGATGAAAGCTCCCGAGACAGTGTTGCAGTCATATTTTGCAAAGCCGCCTTCGACGCTGCATAAGCCGCTGTTGAGGGAAGCTGGGGTTGAAATGTATCAGTCGACAGGCCGCCGGATCCGAGCTTGGACGTAATCGAAAGCAAATTCACAATCGAAGCAGACCCATCCGTTGGCATGTATGCATGCGCCTGTTGAATCAGCATGAATGGCGCTTTTACATTGACGGCCATGACTTGATCCCAGAGATCAGGTGAAATGTCGAAAAAGTTAATCTTCTCACCGGATCGCTTAGGTGATATCCCTACAGCATTGACGAGTGCAGTGACCGTGCCGCATGCTGCAGCAACCTCAGCCGCCCGTTGATTGGTTTCCAATTGCGTGAGGTCGCCGATCACGACCCGATGCTCTTGGCCTTTCATCGAAGTGAGTGATTCGACGACCTGTTGAGCCTCTTTTGCCGATGTATCGGCAACAATAACAGTATAACCGAGCAACGCCAAGCGGCTACTCACAGCACTCCCGATACCACCGGCACCGCCGGAGACGATTGCGACCTGTTTTTCAATCATTCTAAACCTACCTACAAAGTATTTAGAGTTATTCCTGGGGATGGATCTGAGAACGATCTTCCAGCCCGCCGAATACGAAATCGTTTGTGTACAGCTTCGACAATGGGGATAATGATACCGACAGTAACCGCAGAGAATACGGTCCCCTCACGCACTCCTGCTAATTCACCCATAAGAAGCAGCGAAGCGGCAACCGAAATTATCAAGAGGACCACGTCCAGTATAATTTTATTCGAGCCGAAAGAGATCCGGTTTTGCACAACCGTAAGAGCCACTACGACCCCGTTGCCCGGCAGATAAGAGAGACGCGGTAACGTCTCAATGTAAACACCGATAGCGACAAGGACGACACTAACGAGAACCCAAATCCATTGTGTTAGGTAGGACGTGGGTTCTATCCACCGGGTGAAGTACATACTGAGATCGACAAAAGAACCGAAAACGAACGTAATCGGAATTTGCATCAACTGCACTCTAGTGAACCTTCGTCGCAAGATGAGAACTTGCAATAAAAAGAAAATCATGTTGAGAATGACGATGTACCAGCCCACACTCAACGGTGTCGCGAAAGATAACACCGTGGGCAGAGACGCTAGCGGGGTGGTTCCGAGGTCAGCTCGAATCCCCACTGCAATTCCGAACGACATGATAAAAACGCCGGATACAAAAATGATAGTTCTTTGGACGTGTTGAAACACCATTGGCTGCTCATTCCTTCAGTATTTAGTTTCCTTAGAAGGTTCCCCGACTGCGACGAAGGGGAGTGCTACTGACCGTGCGAAAGGCCTCCACCTCTCTATCTCTCTATTTTCAGCCGCCCTGTCTAGGGAACATAGCGGACCTGTCAACGGTTGCAAAAATCAAACCCGTCATCAGAACCATCTCCCATAAACCTTCGCCCATCAGAATGGGCGCACGTAGGCTTATGGGAGATGTCTCTTTATTATGATCTACCCCGGGGAAGAATTTGTGCCATGTTCAGTGTTTTGCTGAGCTGTCGCCTCAGTTGAAACTTCGTCTTCAGGATTTGCCGGATTATGACTCTGAGGAGCGACCTTTGGCTCAACACTCTTCGCTACATCGCGTTTGGCTTGCCAAACCGAGTAAACCACTGACAGTACGGCCAAAATAAGAAGAACCAAAGGAATCGGTTCTAATGCCCACTCGAGGCTCCCCCCAGATTGGATCATGGCTCGGCGATAGCTTTGCTCTGCCAAAGGCCCAACGATAACACCAATCAACAAAGGTGCAACCGGCCAACCGGTCTTCATCATGAGATAGCCAATGACGCCTGCAATAAGCATTACGAGCACGTCGAAGGGGTTTGTGCGAACGGCGTACGCACCAATGACAGTCAGCACTAGTACCATCGGCCATAACAAGGCTGGCGGGATACGAATGACTTGAGCCCATAACCGAATACTGAACATACCGATGACTAGCAGGAAGATAAAGCCCGCCACAAGCGCAATAAACGTTCCATACACAAGGTCAGGACTTCCGGTAAACAGTTGCGGCCCGGGCTGGAGCCCCTGGATCAGCAAAGCCCCCATCAACACGGCCGCCGCTGCGTTCCCGGGAATCCCTAACGTCAACGTTGGAATGAGACCACCGACCTGAGCCGAGTTATTAGCTGACTCCGCAGCCGCGACTCCACGAGGGTCACCCTTACCGAACCGGGACCGGTGTGTGCGAGCGAATCGTCGTGATTCGTTGTATGCCATGTAACCGCCAATATCGCCGCCGACCCCCGGGAGGATGCCAATTATGAACCCGATCAACCCCCCGCTTGCCATATGCGGCGACAGAGAACGCCAACGCGCCCGCCCCACCTTGAAGGTACCGAGCTTGGCAACTCTATTGGTACCGGTAAGTCTTGCTTCAATCTGACGGATGGCTTCGGCAGCACCAAAAAGCCCTACCAGAAGAGGGACGAGTTCAATCCCGGCAGACAAGTCGCCTACACCAAAAGTAAAACGGTTGAATCCCGAAATTCCATCCAAACCGACCATGGCGATCATAATCCCGATCGCACCGCTGATGATCCCTTTGGCTATTGAACCTTCACCCAGGGACGCGATGATTGCCAACGCTAGGACGGCAAGCGCAAAGTACTCAGCCGGTCCGAACCCTAACGCAAAGTCTGCAACGACCGGTGCGAGAAAAATCATCAGCAGCGTGCTGATCAACCCACCAATAACCGAAGCAACCAACGAAATACTCAGCGCACGGCCGGCCTGTCCTTTCTTAGTCATCGAGTAACCATCGATCACCGTAGCTGCCGAAGCCGGCGTCCCAGGAGTTCGCAGCAAAATCGCTGGAATAGAGCCAGCGTAACAAGCCCCATTATAAATACCGAGCAGAAGCACAAGACCCGCTAATGGGTCCAGTGCAAAAGTAAACGGCAAGAAAATTGCAATACCAACGGTGGCAGACAGGCCAGGTACCGCCCCGATCAATGCACCTAGCAATACCCCGATAGGGGTAAGAATTAATATGGTGGGGTCCAAAAATGATTCAAGACCCGTCATCCAATTGCTCAAAACGGCAACCCTCCGATCCCACTCAAAGGCAAAGGTACGTCAAGGACGCTCCGGAAGAGGTAGAAAATTCCGAAGCCGCCCACGGCGGTTATAACGATGATCGACAGGGGCTTCCGCACGCCAATCAACAATAAGTGACCGACCAAAAAGAACGAAGTCGTAACAACGAACCCCAGTGGCTGGAGCGCAAGATAATAGAAGTAGACGAGTACAACTGTACCGAGCACCCTAACCACACCGGACCCTCTTGGGAATTTTTCCCATTCGCGTGGTTTGGCCAGCAGAACGAGAGCTAATACACCAATAAGACCAGCTGTAATCCGGGGAAATGCTTCAATGCCTGGATCCAAAGGCTGCGCTGCTTCGGGAAAATCCGCTGTGTAGATAAAAACGAACACAGCGAACCCGATCAAGAAAACCGCAACTAAACGATCCCCCAGCGTATCGAGTACTGCAGTTTTCATTCCGAGATCTCTGCCTCTTCAATGATTGCGCCGAATTGTTCTTCAAGGTCTTGCAAATATTGCTCAAACTCTGCCGGCGGCAAATGGTCAATGGCGAGGTTCTGATCTGCCATACCTTCTACATAGCGGTCATCTTGGATTGCTTCATGCAAGCACTCATGCAGTACATCAACGGTTTCGTCAGGAGTTTCTGGTGGCACAGCAAGACCCAGGTGCGCCCCTGTTTCCCAGTCAACACCTGATTCTATGAGGGTCGGAGTGTCTGGCAGTTCGTCGAATCGCTCCTCTCCTGCGACAGCGATTGCTTTGATAGCTCCGGCTTCAACCTGGGGCAATGCCGTACCCATCGTCATCATGATCAAATCGGCGTTGCCGCCCATCACAGCCTGCAGAGCAGTGGCATCGCCGTCAAATGGCACGTTAGTGAAAGCACCTGGAATGTCAGCTTCGAGTGCCAGGCCCTCGAGCGAGAGGTGTGCAGCCGAACCGGTCCCCGGAGTAGCAGCATTAATCGTTTCTCCATTCTCAGCTGCGTCTATGACGTCATCAATGGAGTCATACGGAGAATCAGCCGGAACAAACATCACGTGTGGGTTGAGCGCGTAGCGCATAACCCCCTTGAGATCTTCCGGCGCAATATCAGCAACGCCCATCTGATGCAAAATACTCAGCTCGGTAGCAGTTGCGCCAACCGTGTAGCCATCAGGTTCAGCATTGGAGGTTGCCGAAAATCCTACAGCACCTGCACTACCAGTTTGGTTACTGGCAATGAAAGTGGTTCCACAGGTTTCCTCGGCGATATCCGCCATCAAGCGCAAGCTGACGTCGGTGCTCCCACCAGCTGCATATGGGATAATGAGCTCTACTGTGTCCGATGGAAATTCATCAGCATTGCCATTGTCGCCACATGCGGTGAGAGCCGCTAACGCAAAGATTGCAGAACCGGCAAGTCCCAGCCGACCTACTTTACGACGATGGGCGGCTTTCACCGGATTGGTCACATTCCAAGTAGACGATTTCAAGATTTTCATATGTCCTTCTTTTTACAAGGGTGAATAAAATTTCAGCTATAAACAACAATGAGTTTTTAAATCGCGCAAGAAATATCAGCTCGGGTTGCGGTGAATTCGTACCTCTTAAGGTGTTTACGCTGGGTTGCATCCTATCCAGGATGGTGACCTACGTCATAGACGTGTCCCGTTGAATGAAAACGTTTTCGTCAAATGTCCATATCCACCACATATGGAGTCGAATATTCGCATGGCATTTGGATAGACGCACACCAATCAAACCCAGTGGTTAGTTCTGCCCTAATGCGGTTGCGTTGCCTTCACTCAGGAGCTTCCAGGAATTGTCGACACAATTTGCTAAGTGCGCGTCGAGCCCATGAGCCCTAACAGCCCTCACATCCGGAACTTCTATGCTGACAGGCACTTGGGGGAATAGCTCCAGAATCTTCTGTAGTGGGAACTCACCCTTGCCAGGCAGCATTCGCTGGGCTCGTGATTCAAATTCGCGCGGTGAACCGCCCACAGATTGACCTATTGGCATCGATACGGATACCTCGACTTCTGAAGGTTCCGCCCACATCCCGTCACACAATTGAACAACTGTAACCATGTCAGTTGGGATTTGTTCAATCTCCGAGAGTGACGCTCCTCCCCGAAAAGCATGCAAAGTATCCACCATAATGCCGGCGCCAGTCTCCTCTGCAATAGTTCGAGCAGTCGAAAATGATGATAAGGGTTGATATGAGATCGGCTCCATAGAAGGACGGATACCATAGCCGTGCGCATCGTCGACCAGCATTCCGAGCTTATCTCGAAAGCGACCTAGGTCCGCGTCGACCCCGACGACATTTAAAACGGTGGCCTGTAGCTCTGCACCGGCCTCAAGGACCGGCATCCACGTTTCGCGATCAATGTGCTTGCCTAATCCAAACACTTCTACATCAAGAACACGAACGCCGGTCTCCCGGCAAGCATCTCTCGTCTCCTTGAGCATTCGGGACCCAGGCAGCATGGGATACTGCTTTTCGGTGGCCGTAGCGGGATGTATACGCGCCCCGACCGCACCTATCCCGTGATGCGCTGCAGCTCGCACCAACTCGGGTGGAGATAGCTCAATAGCGGTCAGATGAGCGATACTTAGTAGTCGAGGCACGACTGCCCTCCTAGTTTGTTATTTAGCCTGAACAAGCATCCATCGCTGAAGACCCCGGTGGAAGCAGTTCTATCGGCGGCCTCGCACCCACAGAGTCTCTGAATGCACCACAATCGATTATTACGTGGCCCTGTACACCGACAAATAACGAACGACATGCTTCCGGCTATAGACGGACATTCGGCGTCGTCAGCGATCTAATCGTATCGTGACCACTATCACCGGCTACCTCATTTCCATTGAATGAGTGGACAAGCGAATGAAATTAGACGTGCAGGTCAATTGAACACGGGCCTGTCGGCACGCATAGTTCATTGGCTAATACTAATCCCCTGCGATTGTGATGCTGCCCGACACGAGCAGTCACTGTCTTTCGATGAACGATGACACCGGTGTTGTCAGAAAGGTGAAGGGGTTGCGGCCTCTTCAGGTTCGGCCCAACAATGTATTAGGGGTATCATGTTTCATACTCCCTGTCGGCGCAAGTGTCCTGTCAGCAATAGTCTTTTCGTTCAACGGCGTATAGCCGACGCTATCGCACTGATACGAATCTGCGTGCCGCCCCAGTCTGCTACATGATACCTAGTCAACGACAGAATGCTTGGGGGATCCCCGTAGTTAACTCTCCTCGACAACGCGTGACTGTCGCCCATCGGAGATACGACGACGAGTGTTACGTTCCTTCAATCAATAATGCGCATGGCCTTAGAAAAAGGAACCTCAGTGACAAGGCATACCTCTTTATCCCGGATGTCATGCCGGTGGCCAACGGCGAGCGCAATGTGGAAAAACTCAACGCCGCGCACACCCTTGGACTGGCCCAGGCGAGGCGAGAACTCCCGGCGATCAAAGAATTCTTGGGGCTGGCCTAGCCCTGCTTGGAGGTGTCGCGGGCCTCCTGGGCTGAGGCGACGTCATCGACGATGATCACGATGTGTCGCAGGCTGTGGATGAGCGAACCGTAGACAGGCCATTCGATATTCGGCAGGCTTTCGGCGTCTGACATCTCGGTCGAAAGTTTCGTGAGTCGTTCCAGCTCCTCTGCCACCGAACCTTCTGGATCAGCGATAGCCACACCGACGTCGCGGGCGATCTCGACCCAACCCTCACGGAACCGTTCGTCCCAGTCACCAGAAGCATAGGACGCCTCGCGCAGGGTGCGGGTGAGATTGCGTAGGTGCGAAATGCCTTCGTCGACCCGGTGCAGGATCTCCTCGTAGCTCACCTCGTCGTAATTACGCCGGTTCTGCGAGTGAAGCATCCTTGGGTTGCTGCGCTCTGACTCGCGCGCCAGCCGCACCGTTTGCCACGCCGAGTTCAATTCTTCGCTCATGGAATCAGTTTGTTTCAACCATGCTTCGGCACTGTCGGTTTCAACGGCTACTGCGTGCTGGCGTCATCTACTTGGATTTTGGGTTCATGCTCGGCCAGTCGACTGTATGTGGGGCGTGCCAAGGACGCCGCTTCAACGACGACGTACTCGGCTACGAGTTGGGTGGCAAGCACATCGCCGATGTGCTCGAGCTGCCCGCCGAAAACGCTTTGGACTATCTGCAGGGTCCCGACGTGAAGATCACGGCCGCGGCAAAGATCGCGCAGCGATTCATCGACGTCGGACTCGGCTATGTGCGCCTGGGTTAGCCGTTAACCACCCTGTCGGGTGGGGAACGTCAACGTCTGAAACTCGTCACCAGCCTGGGCAAGCCGGCTGACATCTATGTGATGAATGAGCCAACGACCGGTTTGCATATCGCTAACGTGGCCCGACTCGTCAACCTGCTCAACGACATGGTCGACGACGGGACCTCAGTGATTGTCATCGAGCATGATCTCGATATTGCGGCCTCAGATTGGGTGATTGATATTGGGCCGGGGGCTGGCTCGGCCGGTGGCACTGTGGTCTTCGAGGGCACACCGGCCGAACTCGTCGAGGCTGAAACCCCAACCGGTCAGCATCTGGCGCGGGCTGTGCAGTATTAGCCTGCTGGCGTGAAGTCGGTGCTCCGGATGAATTCTGGTCGAGGCTTCGGCGGGCCAAATGGTTCTTCGACCGCGTTGTCTACCGAGTTATAGACCAGAAAAATGTTGGACCGTGCGTACGGCGTGACGTTGCCGTTTGAGGCGTGCATGCAGTTGGAATCGAAAATCACGGCGCCACCTGCGGGTCCTTCGAGTACGTCAATCCCGTGTCTATCTGCGAAGTCCGTCAGAGTATCTTTATCTGGTACTCCTGCGCCTTGCATTACCAATGATTGCTTGTAATTTTCTTCCGGGGTGCCACCGGCGCAACTTATATACTCTTTGTGCGATCCGGGCATAATCATGAGCGGCCCATTGAAAGAGTAATTATCGGTCAGCGAGATCGAGACGCTTGCGGCGCGTGGCGCTGGCATGCCGTCTTCAGCGTGCCATGATTCAAAGTCCGAGTGCCACCAGAAGTCTTTTCCGACGAACCCGGGCTTGTAGTTGATGCGGCTCTGATGAATATAGACTTCGGAGCCCAGTATCTGCTCCAGGCGTCGAACGATGCGAGGGTCATTTGCAATCTTCTTGAAGACCTCGTTTGTGCGGTGCACGTTGAAAACCGAGCGCACTTCATTGGATTCTGCTTCGGTGATGGTAGCTTCGTCGTTTTTCGAAGCAGGGTCCTGGGCTAGCCGTTCGAGTTCCTCACGGCACTCTTGCAATTCTTCGGGACTCAAGAGCTGTTCGATCGACAGATACCCGGTGTCGTCGAATGTTTGGAGGTCGCTATTCGAGAGCGGACCTTCCGAATCCCAGCCATAGACGACTGGATCGCGACGTTTGGTGACCGTCGTATGGTCATTGTTCCGAGTTGGATAGTGATCTTTGGTCTCGGTATGTATTGCGGTATTCATGACACTCCTTCTTCTATCGGTCCGAGATTTTTTCGGATCGGCTTTAGTGGTGTGACACTACTGACGACGTCCATCCTAGAAAAGGAGATGTGGAGTCTGCAACGATACATCTTCGCGGTTTATCTCACGAAGGCTCCTACAACAGTTCCATGATGCCGGTAATGACCGACAAGACCGCGCCGACCATGGCCAGTACGACGACAATGCCGAACACGACACGATCGTTCACTTTGCCAAGGGCGCGTTGTCCAACCCACATTCCGGCTGCGATACCGAGTGCAGCGAGCATCCATGCCCACCATTCCAATTCCGGAAGCGTAGAGTCCATCAACGTAAATCGGCTGACCAACACTGCCGAGCAAGCCATGATCCACATCGGCTGCAAACTGGCAGCAAAAGATGCGACTGGCCAGCGGGACAATACGCCAAAGATGGTCATGGCCGGTCCACCAATACCGGCGAGTACGCTACCGGCGCCGGCTCCAATGCCGGTCAGGATCTGCGCGCCACGGCTGGTGACAGGCTGAGTGGTCCCGCGCATTAGTAATGCTGCCCCGAGCCCGACGATCACCAGGGCACCGACCAGCAGATAAATAATCGAGCCATCAATCATCGTGCCCACCCAAGCGGCCGGTGGGATTGAGAGCATCGTGGGGATACCGATCCACCACACGCGGCTCCAATCGATATCACGCCACATACTCGGCAGCATCAATAACGAAGCGATGATCGCCAAGGCTGTGATGAGCATGATGCCCTGGTGAGTCCCCAGCACTACTACAGCAAATGGTGCCGAGAGCATGGCAAAACCCAACCCAGTGATGCGCTGCAGCGCGGTGGCGATGAACGTCAGCAGCAGGATGCCTACGATGAGCACGACGACAAGCTTTCTCCTTCAACGATGTTGCTTCGACCACCCTAGGCTACATCTGTTGACGAAGACCGTAACGCGCTTTCGTTTGACGTCTCGATTTTTGGGGTCGAGTCGTTAGGCGGCGATGCGCATGGTGATTTCGGTGTGGTGGTGCCGGTAGTTGTTGGTGTCGAATCGTGGGTTGGGGTCGATATCTGGCGGCCCGTCGTCGGGGTCATCGGGTGGCCCGGTATCATCTGGCCCGTGTTCTTCGGGTGGGTCACCGGTGTCGGGTGGCTCGGCTGTACTGACTGGTGGGGTGGTCGTGGTGTATTGGTGACCGGTCGGGGTGATCACGGTCAAATGGTCGGGGTTGCCGTCGTGGCGCCATCCGGTGGCTTCTTTGGTCTGGTTACAGGCCGCGCAGAGCCCGCTGGCATTATCCCAACTGGTGGGCCCACCGTTGTTGACGGGGGTGATGTGGTCAATCTGCTGAATCGGCGCATCACAATAGGGTGTGCGACACACACCGTCTCGCAGGGTGACCATACGCTTCAGGCCGTCGGGAAACGCGCGGCGACGAGACTCCATGCCCACCAGTTGGTGGTTTTCGGGTCTGGTGAATACCCTGCGCAGAAAGACCTCTGCATTCGGGTCAGCAACCCAACCCCTTGCGGTTTCCGCTGGAATCGGGCCGTGGCCGGTCAACCATGCCGGGGCCTGCCCGTCACCAAACAACGCCGCATCAGTCATCACCAGCTGCACTTCAGCGGCCACCGCAGGTGCCGTGGTCTGGCCGGTAGCACGTTCAATGAGCAGGTCGGCCATGAGCTGATCACGAGTCCGACGTGGCCCTGAGGGGTTGGCAGGATCCACAGTGTCACCATCAGCAACCCGACTAGTCGCTGCTTTATGTAGGCAGGCCAGCACGCCGACGGCTTGGGGCATCGGCACCAACGCCGAAATATAAGCCATCCCACCGGGGGCGGGACGTACTGATACCCGGCGCTGCGACCGAGACCGCTCCTGTCGATCCCGGGCGGTGACCTGGTCCAGCTTCTGGGCCTCACCACGCACCATGTTGCCTAAGGTTCGGGGCCCCACCCCGTCTAGCCGGTGGGCTAACCGCTCATCAACCATCCGCCGATGCTCGACAGATAACCAACTGGTTTCTGTGGCGACCACCTGGGCGTGCTCCTCATGGATCACCCCGGCCTCTAAAGCGTGCAGGGTGTGGGGTAAACACCCGACCAATGCGTGGGCGGTGTCCAGGTGGCGTTTGCCACGGGCCGGGGAATCACCCCGGGCCAACCCAACCTCCGAGGCCAGACCTGTACCCCACCGATCTTTCGGCACACCTGCGGCGGCTTGTTTATTCAACCGGTATTGCTCCAACACCGCAGTATGTTTGGCCTGAACTGCCGACAGCGCCGATTTGCTGCGTTCTAGCACAGCCAACAACTCAATCGCCTCAGCCTCAGAACCGGCAGGATCCATCTCGACAAGATCCTGACACAAGCCTTCCAAGTCTGCTACCAGCGCTGAGGAACGCTGCATAGTCTGCTCAAGACTCACGAGACACCATTCCTTTCAACACAGGAGACACAGACCAAAGGCTTTCCAAAAACCGGGAAGGACTGGTCGGGATATTGCCCCTATTCTATCGTGAATTGAGGCACATGACAATAGTTATACATATCTTTTTCCTTGCTGTAATGGATTTGGTGTCGGTATATATCACATACAATCGATGCGTGTATGGTGTGTCGTCAGTTTTGTGGATAACTCACCAAAACACTCAACCACTATCCACAAGCCACCTACATCTAGATATTTCGATGATTTTCCGCCGATCCACAAGGCTCATAGAATGGCCTGGTGCCAAACACAGACCTAAACCCAAGCGTTGTCGTGCCGGCAGAGCAATGGCAGCAACTAGCCCAGAGCCACGAAAATCGGGTGGGCGCCTACACGGATCCACTAGTCCAGCTGCACAAACGAGGCGTGAAGCACCCCGTCTACGACTTCCTGTTCTCGTATTACTACCTCTCAGCCGGCGCGCTCAAACGATGGAATCCGGGAGCGGGTATCGTCGTCGCCAACCCAGATAAAAACGCTGCAGCTCCACATGCTGACTGGAAGTTCTACCGCGAAGTCAGCCCGGATACCGCCGCCGACTTACCGCACGGCGGATGGACCGTTGATCTCGAAAAGTTCGGTGCACAGCGAGCCAGAGTGTTGGAATTCGCGTCCCGTTTATTGTCCGCGACGGCAGCTCGTCCAGCGAAACTCAGCTGTTTCGGTCTGCACGAGTGGGCGATGGCATATAAGGCCGAGGACCACGGCATTCGGCATTCCACGGTGCCGCTCAGACTCGGCGCCGAAGGCACAAACGAGGTAGTGGAAACACATAAAATCTCGTGTTCACATTTCGACGCGTTCCGGTTTTATGCACCCGAAGCCCGTGGCATGAATCAACTGCAGCCAACACGCGACACCATGATTGAGATGGAACAGCCCGGCTGCCTCCATGCCAACATGGACCTGTATAAATGGGCAACGAAGCTCATCCCGGCGGTGAGTTCTGATCTCGTCACCGATTGCTTCGAGCTGGCGTGGGATATTCGGGTGATGGATATGCAAGCCTCTCCGTACGACCTTGCCGACTGGGGCTTCGACCCCATTGCCATAGAAACAGCCGAAGGCAAGGCCGAGTATGTACGCGCTCAGAGGGACTTTTCTGAACGGTCACAGGTGTTACGGAGACGCCTACTCGACAGCATTGAGCGTATCAGCTCTTGCCTGCAAACTTCATGAGCCGTTTATTGACGAACTCTTCCATGCCGTAGCGGCCAAGTTCACGACCAACGCCCGAGCTTTTCACGCCGCCGAACGGCAGCTCGGCTGAGGTCTTGGAAGGCTCATTGATATAGACCATGCCGGTTTCGATGCGTTCGCCGACGCTGCGTGCATGATCTTCGTCCGAGGCCATCACCGCAGCAGACAGTCCATATGGCGTGTCGTTGGCCAGCTTGATAGCCTCGTCTTCGTCCTTGACCTTGTACACCATGGCTACCGGTCCGAAGAGCTCTTCGGAGTAGGCGCGCATATCCTCGGTGATGCCGGTCAACATGGTTGGCTGATACCAAGCCCCTCCGCGGGTATCGAAGTCACCGCCGGCGTGAACGGTGGCGCCCTGCGAGATCGCATCTTGGACCTGCTCGTGGAGCCCGTCAGCAGCTGACGCCGAGGACATCGGCCCGATAAATGTGTCTTCTTCGGCCGGGTCGGCTAGTTCGAGATTATTGACGGCCTCACTGAGCTGCTCCACGAATTCGTCGTAGACATCCTCGAGCACAATGATGCGCTTGGCCGCGTTGCAGGCCTGGCCGGCATTTGCCATGCGTCCGGTCAGTGCACCCTTGACCGCTTTGGGCAGGATGTCGCGATCCAGCACCAAGAACGGATCGTTGCCACCGAGTTCCAGCACAACCTTCTTGACGTATTCGCCGGCCGTTGCTGCAACTGCTGCACCGGCACCATCGGAACCGGTCAGGGAAACACCCTGGACGCGTGGGTCGGCGATGATGATATCGGAGACCTGGTCAGTGGAAGCGTACAGTTTGGTGAAAGCACCTTCAGGGAAGCCTGCCTCACGGAAAATGTCTTCCATGGCCGCGACCGACTCGGGGCAAATCCCAGCGTGCTTGAGCAATACGGTATTGCCGATCATCAGGTTCGGGGCAGCAAACCGGGCAACCTGGTAGTACGGGAAGTTCCACGGCATAATGCCCAGCAGAACACCGTATGGTTCATTTTGAATATAGGCCCAGCCGCTCTGCACATCCTCAATGGGCTCGTTTTCCAGATACGTCGGACCGTTCTTCGCGTAATAGCGGTAAATATCGATGACGATGCCGAGTTCACCGCGGGCTTGCTTGATCGGTTTGCCCATTTCGCGGGTGATGATCATGGCCAGCTCATCTTTGCGCTGTTCATAGATGTCGGCAACCTTATTCAGCAGGGTTGCGCGCTCTTGCGGATCGGTTTTGGACCAGGTGCTGAACGTGTCAGCTGCTGTCCCGATGGCTTGTTGAATCTCAGTATCGGTGGCCTCAGGGAATTCTTTTTCGACCTGGCCGGTCGCTGGGTTTGTCACCTTGTAGTTCGTCATGAGCACTTCCTTTCTCGGGTGGTGCCGACGGCGACTCGAATCGCGGTCAGCACGTTGAAGTTCAGGCTCACCGGCCAGTCTTCTAGATTTTCACCGTGACGACAACAGCCTGTGATCACGCACTCGTCAACGAACTCAGCCAGTACAGACTCACTCGGACGTGGGGAGGCCCGTGGCCGACAGTGCGGCAAAAAACTTGCTAACCGTCTCACGTTCGGCCGGGGTCATCTCCGCGACCACGTGAAATCGTTGCGCGTGGCTCTCACCGACCGACTGGCGTGCGATGACCTGCGTCTCCTCGGTGACCTCAATGGCCGTACTGCGCCGATCCTCCGGGTGTGGCAGGCGTCGAATGTAGTCGCTGGCAGCAAGCCGATCAAGCATTTTCGTGACCGATGCGGTGGTGATCTGCAAATGTTTTGCCACATCGCTTGGCGTGGCGAGCACCCCGTGACGCTGGGAGGCGATCATGAACCGCAGCGCCCGCATATCGTTCTCGCCAAGTTTCATGTACTTCCGCGATGCATCGTTCAGGCGCCGTTCGACGGTCCTCCAGTGACGCATTGCCTCCAGCACGTCAACGATCTGGTCAAGCTCGGCACCTTCGAACGCGTCGTATTGAATGAGCTCTTGGTCAGGATCCATAACCCGCGGATCCAGCATGGAGAATTTTTGCGCTCCCTCAGAGTTAGGTACCCGAGGCGTTTTCGGGTTATTATTAGCCAAGGTTACTACTAGCCTTCCTAACTACATTGTGGTGTTGCAAAGTATTGGCAAAGCATCGCTTGCTGTGATCAATAGTACAACGCTGCGTGGAACGGGTGAGGCCGGTTCATGCTGTCTTCAGCGCGAAAGGAAATGAGATGTCTAAGACTCACGTACCGCATGCCACCGAGGCCTCCCGATCAGGAGAGCCCTGGGTCAGCCAGGAACAACCCTACGACGCGATTCTGTTGACCGGGTTTGGCGGTCCGGAGGGCCAAGACGATGTCATCCCGTTTTTACGCAACGTCACCGCTGGCCGCGGCATTCCCGACGAACGCCTGGAAGAAGTTGCTACCCACTACCGACATTTCGGTGGCATCAGCCCGATCAACGAACACAATGCCCAGCTGCGTGCAGCCATCGATACAGAACTCCAACAGCGCGGCATGAACCTGCCCGTGTACTGGGGCAATCGCAACTGGGCACCATATCTGGAGAACGCCGTGACCGAGGCGGCCCAGGCCGGACATGTTCGTCTGCTGGCAATCGCCACCAGCGCCTACAGTTCCTATTCCAGCTGTCGCCAGTACCGCGAGGATTTCGCACGTGCCATCGTGGACACCGGGCTCAGTGGTGTCGTCACGATCGACAAGGTGCGTCAGTTTTTCGATCACCCGGGTTTTGTCCGACCTTTTATTGAAGGGGTCGGTGACGCGCTGAAGGGCTTTGAGTCTGCAGGGATGGCGCCCCAGGACATTCGGATACTGTTTGCTACCCACTCGATTCCGATGGCCGACGCGGCTCGATCCGGCCCCAAAGAACTCGAGTTAGGGGCGGGCGGCGCGTATGCTGCCCAACATGTGGCGGTCGGTGAATACATTATGGACCAGCTTCGGGCCGAGCTACCCGCGCGCAACACAACGGACTGGGAACTGGTGTATCAGTCGCGTTCAGGACCGCCGTCACAGCCCTGGTTGGAACCCGATGTTTGTGACCGCATCAGTGAGCTGCCGGCCGAAGGGGTCGAGGCCGTGATCATTGTTCCGCTGGGCTTTCTCAGCGATCACATGGAAGTGCTCTGGGATTTGGATGAAGAGGCCATGGAGGCAGCACACCAAGTTGGACTCCAAGCCGTGCGGACGCCGACTCCGGGCGTGCACCACGATTTCGTGACCGGGCTGGTCGATCTCATTGCAGAACGGATGCAGGCTATCCCACCGCAGCAGCGGGCACATGTCACTAAGCTCGGTCCCTGGTATGACGTGTGCCGACCAGAATGCTGCGAAAATGTGCGACGCGGGTTTCGCCCCGCAGCCGCGGGCATGGCACCCTAAGCATGCGACTGTGGTCGTTACACCCGTCAACGCTGGATCGGCAGGGCCTGGTTGCCTGTTGGCGCGAGGCCCTGCTGGCTCAGGCTGTGCTGTTGGGGCGTACGCGCGGCTATACGAATCATCCACAGCTCCAGCGCTTCCGTGACCATCCCCAACCGGCCGCCGCCATCGGGGCATACCTGGCCGGTGTGCATGATGAATCGCTGGTGCGCGGTTACAGGTTCGATGCCGGACGGATCGTGCATGCTCCCGATGCAACCGCCACCCCAACCGCACAGGATCGGGTGACGCCCATCGAGGTGACCTTTGGGCAGCTGGGGTTCGAATGGTCCCACTTGCGGGCCAAACTGTTTCAGCGGTCCCCCGAGTTCTTGGAGACGCAAACGACTATCCACGACGCGAATGGTCAGCTGTTACCCGTCCACCCCTTATTCACCGCCGTTGCCGGGACGATCGCCTCCTGGGAGCGGGTCTGACGTCTCCTCGAATCGTAGTTTCAGACCGCGTACCTTATACCCTTCGATGAGGTCGTCCCAACTGATGCTGGGTTGACTCACGATGCTGACCGGTTTGGCCAACAGGCTGGACAGCAAGGCGTCGGTTTCTCGCAGGGCCAGCGGTTGCCCCGGGCAGCCGTGCGCACCAGAGCCGAAACTCAGGCCCACGTCGTGGACTCCGCGGCTGCGATCGCGGCCCGGACACAACCGCTGAGGTTCGTCGGCAAAGGCATCTTCATCGGTATTGGTCGCGCGAATGTCTAGGTCAACGAGGTCTCCGGCGTGCAGCTGATGCACGGTATCGCGATCGGTGACCGTGATGTCTTCGGTCACCCGCCGATACAGGTGGCCCACGGGCGGTTCCAGCCGAATGATTTCTGCCAGTATGGCCAGGCGTTCCGTCTCGCCTGCCACGAGGTAGCGTTGCCGCAGCGCATCGTTGTGCAGCAGGTGCCAGCAGGCCATGGTGATGAATTCGCGGGTCGTCACCATCCCGGCGGTCCCGTAGGTCACGCATTCGACCAGGATGTCTGCCCGGTTATAGCCCTGCTCAATCAGATGGCTGATCACGTCACGGCGCGGATTGCGTCGGCGAGAACGCACCGCAGGCAGCACATCGCGAAGATACAGTCCAACGACCGGACCGAGCCCCTTATAGGCAGCCATCATCCACTGCCGGTTCGTGCGGCCCAGCCTGGGTTTGGTGCGATCCAACGGTGGTTGTCGAAAGAACTTTTCTAACCGTCGCGACAGCGCCGCCACCGGTGAATGCGTCAGTCCCACGATGGAGGCGGTCACTTCGACCGTGTAGTGCAACGCGACCTGGTCGACCGTGAACTCCCCGGCCTCCTCGGCTTCTCCCACGAGGCGATCGACCACCGAGTGCATCAGTTCGCCATAGCGCGACGAGACCACATTGGGCGCAAAGAATCTGGCGACCTTGCGCCGCTGCTCATCGTGCTGGGGGCCATCCGAAATCAGGATCGGGTGATGGTGGAATACGTCGCGGGGAATGTACTCGGCGGTAAAACCAGCCTGCTTGGTGGACCGCCGAGCCAGCAGCACCTGTTTGGCGGCGGCCAGGGAACCAATGCGCCACATCGGCCCCTGCTTGGTGATCCGCTGGTCGCTGGTGTCGCCGGGTTTGATGGCTTTCCGGTCGGACATCGGGCTACTGACTCCTGACGGTCGAGGACGGGTTGGATTCGGCAGGCACTGCTGTCGCGTGGCCGAGAAATGCCTTACGGAGCATCCGACCGGCTGCTGAACGGCGCAGCAGCCCGAGCCGGGGTGGCGATTCTAGGTCATGGCCGGTGACATGCCATCCGGCCAGTAACTCATTGGCTGCCAAAAACCCGGTGGTGGCGGCCCGTTCCATCAGGGCCACGGGGACATCACAGCGCAGCCAGTCCCCTGCCAACACCAAGTTTGGCAACCCCGTGGTCACGGTCGGTTGCTCGTGCAGGGGGGCCATATCGGCCAGGCCGCAATCGTCCTGAAGCAAGTATTCTTCAGCCACGATGTCCAGGTCGCGGGTTTCGGGATAGACCTCATACATATCAGCTAACAATTGGGCCCGGATTTGCTGGCCGTCGTCCGAGGTCGGATCAGCCGGTGCCTCCACCGCATAGGCGTGCAGCTCGACCACGGAACCGCCATGCTGCTGGCTCCAGGTATGGGCGCTAGCTTCGAAACGTTCCAGCACCGAAATGTTGTCGAGCAGCTGGTAGCCGCTGGTGCCAAGAAACGGCGCCCGATCAGACCGAACCAGGTCGTCCAACCACAGGCGCAGAATGGCAAACGGGGGCGCATTGCGACGCCGTTGTACCCGATCCTGCAGCTCGGTCAGCGCGGCACCGTGCCCGTCGAGGTCGGCAATGAGGTTGCGAGACGTTCGCGGATCAGCGGCCAGCACGACCGCATCGAACGCCGAGGTGCTCTCCGCAGTTGTCACCTGCCAACAACCGTCCTCGTGGTTGATGCGTTGTACCGGCTGCGAGCGCCGGATGTCCACCCCGAGAGTGTGCAAGTATTCTGCCAGCGGATCCCACAGGCTGGTGTTGAAATCATCCTCGGGCACATCAAACAGCAGTCCTTCGGCCGAGCCAGTGAAGTAGGTGTGGAACATCGTGACCAGCTCGCGGGCCGCAAAATCTTTGGGGTGCGCGAAAAATGACCGCGCAAAGACTTCTAGGGCCAGATGCCGTGCACCGTCTGGAAACCGCAGTCGGTTCAAAAAGTCCGCTGCCGACTCGCCATCGTAACGAGACAGACTCGTGGGAAATTCCAGATCAATGAGTTCAAAGGCACTAGCCAGGTCCACCTTGGCTAGCCCGGTCAGGGGAAACGTTGGGCTTTGCAGGACAAATGCGGCCAGGTTCAACGGTGGGGTGCGTGGAATCGAGGCGAAGGAGTCGGTGAGTCCGGCTGCGGTGCGTAGCGGATAGTCAGCGACCGGGACCAACCGGTGCAGTTGTGGATCGGTGCGGCGCAGGAGTGCTCGCAGGTTATAGTACTGCCGGAAAAATGCGTGGAATCCGCGGCTCATATTCCGATCGGGTTCGACCGGCCAGGAGCTAACCCGGCCGCCCAGTTGGGGTGTTGCTTCGAACAGGGTGACATCCACCGAGCGTTCGGCCAGTGCGGTAGCGGCAGCGATGCCGGCGATCCCCCCGCCGATGACCGCAACGTGTTGTGGTGTCTGCACGGTGTCGTGTCCGCGGTGGGCCAGGACGCGTTCGGCATGCGGGTCCCGTGGACTATTGGGAACGGTGTGCGTATTGGGTCGTGACATCATGGTCGGATTCCTGCCTTGATGGCTGTGTACGTGTGTAAGATGCGACGGTGCCAGCCGCGGGCCGTTGACGATTTCACATTGTGCAATCCGGCTTGTTGGAGGCGGGCCAGCACCGTTTGGGTTGAGTCATTGTCCATGACCGAGCGCCACAGGTAGGTGAACAGCCCGGTCTTGGCGCCGACCAGGGCGCTGAGCGGAATAACGATCGCAAAGCAGACGGTCGTCCACTTGACTTGTGCCAGGCGTGACTCAGAGATCGAATAGTCGTGCAGGACGAGTGGTGCGTCCGGTTTTAACTGTCGCTGCAGGCTGGCCAAGACTTCGGTGCGGTGTTGGCTCGGGACATTGCGCAAGAGATAGGCCGCAAATATGCCGTCCGGGGCCTCAGCAAGTTCCGGTGCTGGATTGTCTTCGAGTTGTTCGACCCGCTCCTGTAGAAACTGGGTGCCTTCGGGCCAGGTTTTCGCCCGGGCATGGTCCAGCATCCCCGCGGAAGCATCGACCCCAACCACTCGTGCCTGTGGCATGGTCTTGAGCAGTGCGCGGGTGCTCAGCCCGGTGCCGCATCCCAGATCCCAGATCAGCGGGCGCTCGGGTGGTTGTTCATCCAGCGCTTCGGCAAGCTGGCGTGCAGCCGCGCGCAACTCTCGTCGATACCCGGGATTGAGCCGAGTTAGGAAGTCATAGCGACGCGCAGAAAAGGAAAACGAATCACTCAGCGACATGTTCTTGCGGCTCCCGTCGTTGTGTTCGACGATTCTTTAGTGCCTGCCACACCATAATCACGGTGGTGAGCATCGCAAAGCCGAACCCGAAATCTTCGATGGGGATGTCCCAGGGGAATCTGATCCCTAGCATCTCGTCTGGGTTATAGAGCACGATCGGGTCGGACAGTTTGGTCAGCCACCCATCGACCAGGATTTGGAAGCTCAGACAGATCGCCATGGCTAGCCAGTAGGCAAGTTTGCGGAAGATCCCGCTGCGGACCACAAACAGTTCGATGGCGATGACTGCCACGATACCCACGACGGTGAGCACGGTATATTCAGGCCACATCGGAAGACCCTCCTTCACGGCGCTTGCGCTTGGAGAAATAGTTCAACACGGTACTGACACCTTCATAGCTCAGCAGTGCACACAAGGAGATAACGACGAAAAACACCAGCTCTTCTAATGGCATGATGCCCAAGTGGATGCCGGTGATGAATTCCGGGTTGTACGTCCAGTGGTCCCGGGCGATGCCGACCAGATCCCAGAGACCAAAGACGAGCACGACCACCAGGACTGAGGGCAGCATCAACGGCAGCCGCCGATACACGCGTGCCCGGAGCAAAAATTCCAATGGCAGGGTGATCAGTACGCAGGCGACCATGAGCAGAAGGTACTCGTATTGGGCCAAAACATTCCTTTCCTAGCGGTTGTGAGTGTCGGGTGTGGCGATCGGGTCCAGTGGGGTCTGCACTGGTCCGGTCGTGGTGTCGTCGCGTAATCGTTTGACGACGTTTTCGGCCGAGATCAGACACATCGGCAGTCCCACGCCTGGGGCCGTGGTCGACCCGGCAAAATAGAGCCCGTCGAGATATTTTGAAACGTTCGAGCCACGGAAAAATGCTGACTGGGACAGAGTATGAGCCAAACCCAACGCATTGCCCTGCCAGGCGTTGAAACGATCCTGGAAATCTCCGGGGCCGACCGTATGTCGTTTCACGATGCGCTGTGCGAGATCGGCAATGCCGGTGCGTTCAGCGACGAGGTCGATGGCCGCATCAACGATGACCGTGGTTTCAGGATCTTCGGAGTGATTGAGGTTCCCGACGATGCCGTCGTCCATGGCTGGTACGGGGATCAATACGAACAGATTTTCATAACCGGCCGGTGCCACCGTCGGATCGGTTGCCGATGGGCGGCACAGATACAGCGACTCAGAAAACTGCGACCGGTTGCTCGAAGCGCTGGTGCGGTGCTGACTGAACACGGCGGCAAAATCCGCGTCCCAATCGCGACTGAAGATCAGCGAGTGATGGGCAAGCTCAGGCAGGTCACCGGCAACACCCAAGTACGCCAGCACGCAGCTCATCCCCGGGTTGCGACGCTTCCAATACCTCGGGCGTGACGCACGCGCACCGGCAACCAACTGGGATTCGGTGTGCTGCCGATCGGCGCACGAGACCACCACGTCAGCTTCGATTCGATGCTGACCAGACTCGTTACGGTACAGCACGCCAGCAACCCGGCCGCGCTTCCCCTTGGATGCGTCATCCTGTTCAATATGCAGGACTTCGGCCCCGGTCAAAATGGTCGCGCCGGCTTGTGTTGCCAGCCGGTGCAGGGAGTCAACGAAGGTACTGAAACCGCCCATCGGGTAGGCGACGCCTTCCACGAGTGTTGTGTAGTTCAAGATCCCGTAGAGCGCCGGGGTGGATTTTGGCGCGGACGACAAGAACACGGCGGCATAACTGAGCAGTTGGCGCAGCCGGGTATCGCGGAAACGCTTGGTCACATCCGCATCAAGAGACCGGGTCAGGCTGCGGAGTAATCGTCCGAGTTTGCCCAAAATATCCGGGGTGGCCAGACCGCGAAGTTGAGTGAAGTTCGTGTAGAGAAAGCGTTCTATGGCCATGCGGTAGTCGGTTTCCATACCGCGTAAGTAGCGTTCGATAACAGGACCGGATCCCGGTTCGAGCTGCTCGAAGAGTTCGTAGACATTCTGGTGACCGGTTGAAATCTCCAGCGCTGGATACCCTTGAGTGAAGATCCGGAAGGCAGGATCGTTGAGGTAGACGAGATCTAGCTCTTCTTCCACGGAGGTGTCGAACAGTTGATAGAAATGCTCGAATGCTTCGGGCATCAACCACCACGATGGGCCCATATCCCAACGAAAGTCTTCATCCACCAGAACACCGGCTCGACCCCCGACTTGGTGCTCTTTTTCTAACACGACGACGTCGTAGCCGTCGCGGCTCAGTAAACCAGCGGTTGCCAGGCCCGCGACTCCGGCGCCAATGACCACCGCACGCTGAGGCCGTGCTGAAGATTCGTGTTGTGTCATGCGCGGGATTTCTTCAGCAGATTGGTGGAAACGGTTTGGGCTGCGATGGCCACCTTGCGGGCGTTGTTTACTCTGACGCGGCGTGAAATCAGCTCATTGGCTGGTCGTTGGTCCAGCGCGTCGGTGAGTTCGCTAAACAGGCGGTAGGCGATATCGACGGCAATCCGCGCTTTCGGATCTAGCATCCGCAACCCGGGTTCAGCTGCTCTCAAATCGGCCCGGATGTCATCGACCAGCAACTGTTTTTCGGCTTCGCTCAGTGCGGCCGGATCGATACCCGGAAAATAGCTGCGTCCTAATTCCGCGTAGTCGGTGGCCAGATCTCTGAGGAAATTCACCTTCTGAAAGGCTGCCCCGAGGCGTCGCGCTGAAGTCACCAGCGTGTCATCGTCGCTGGTATCGGTACCCGGCATATCGCGGAACACCGCCAAACACATCAGTCCCACAACCTCAGCCGAACCATAGATATAGTCTTGCAGAGTCTCGGCAGTGTGCTGTTGGCGGCACAGATCAGCTCGCATAGACCGAAAGAATGGTCGGGTGAGCTCGCTGGTAATTCCGTGGATGTTAGCCGTGGTCGCAAAGGCATGGACAATGAGGTTCGTGCTGTACCCAGTCTCTAGCGCTGCTTCCGTCTGTGCCTCGAGTTCGTCCAGGGCCTCCAGTGTCGCTTGTGGTGCCAAGCCGGCTTCCTGTGCGACCCCGTCGACGATTTCGTCTGCCAGTCGAACCATCGCGTAGACGCTACCGATATCATATCGAGCTTGCTTTCCCAAAAAACGACAGGCCAGCCCGAACGATGTTGAGTACTCCTGGATCACTTTGCCTGAACTGACGACGGCTGCAGAAGTGTAGCGATGCAATGGAGATTCCTGGGTCATCAGTGCTTCCTCTCCAGCAAATCGTCCATCAGCTCAAGAAACGCCTGACGAACCTCCTGACCAATGGACAGCTCTGTCAACGTGTCACGCGCGGTCACGCAGCACTGTTCAGCCAGTTCGCGAGCCTGCGATTCGACACCCTGGGCCACGAGCACACCCCGCAGCGCTGCATCACTCAGCCTCCCGGCTCGCCAAGCTTTGACCGCTGAAGCAGTCTGCGAATTCCGCTCGGCCAGGGCAATAAGTACCGTAATTTTGCCCTCCCGGATGTCAGAATCATTCGGTTTCCCAGTCACAGCACAATCACCGAAGGTCCCCAGCACGTCATCGATGATCTGGTAGCAACTACCCAGCAGAGTACCGATCTGCCCTAAGCGGGTCACTGTTTGGCAATCGGCACCGCCAAGGAGAGCTCCTACTCGCAACGGTGCATCGAAGGAGTACGCTGCTGTTTTCAGCCGATGCATACCCAATACGTCGTTGAGTTTGGGGCTTACAAGGTGAGCTGAGTACAGCACATCGTCGAGTTCACCCGCTGCAGACTGCAAGATCGCATCGTGGAACACGTCGATCACCTGGGTGCCATTCGGATGATCTCCGCAAGCTCGGGTCAACAGCCCAACAGCTTGCGAGATCAACACGTCGCCGGCCAAAATTGCAGCCGAATGACCAACATGTTCCGCCTGAGACGCTGACTGGCCCTGTGTCGTTGCAGCATCTCGATAATGCGCGGACAAGGTTGGTTGACCGCGTCGGACAAAATCCTGGTCAATGATGTCGTCGTGCATCACCAATGCGGTGTGCAACAGTTCGAACGCACAAGCCGTGTCGAGGAGTCGAGGCTCAGGAACGTCACCGGCTACCTGGTAGCCCAGGTTCACGAGCATGGGCCTGGCACGTTTTCCGCCGTGTGTGGCGTTAGCTATGTGCTGCCATAGATCGCGCATGGCCGGGGTGTGCGCCCCGCGCGTTTTTTCTTCCACAAAGTCCCGCAGTCGCTGATCAACGTCGGCTTGAAATAGTTTGCCCGGTGAGGTCTGAGGTATGAGACTGACTTGGCTGCTCATGCATCCTCCTGTATGGATCGTAAGTGCCGGCAGCAGATGAGATACTCCGAAGTTCGAACCCGTCGAGCCCGTGACTTAAGTTACTAGCCAGTCTAGCTATATTAGTCTTGAGGTAAAGCACGCATCATCGAAGAGGAAGAAATTCGCAATGCAACACCGAAGAAATTCCTGGTTCATGCCAATTGTCACGGTCGTAGCGGTGGCCGTTGCGATCGTTCTATCGTTCATCGGAAGCGGCGCCCTGGGCGGCACACCGATCAGCGAAGCCGCCGGTGGGGCCCTGTCTGCTGATGCCACGCCGTTCGCGCCGGCCGGTCCAGCCTTCAGTATCTGGAGCATCGTATATCTCGGGCTCATTGTCTATGCCGTGTATCAGGTGCTGCCTCGTCAGCGCGGTTCCGCGCGTCAGGCAGCTCTGCGGCCATGGGCGGCAGCCTCAGCACTACTCAACGCGGGGTGGATTTTGACAGTCCAGGCCGGCAGTGTCCTGGCTAGTGTGGCGGTCATTGTGGTCTTACTTGTCGTACTGCTACGGATACTGATAATCCTGAAGACCACGCGCCCAACGAGTTGGGTCGACACGCTGGTGGTAGACGGGACATTCGGGTTATATCTGGGCTGGGTTTGTGTTGCCACCACCGCCAATATTGCTGCCTGGGTCGCAACAACCGGGCTCGATACATTTCCGGGGTGGCAGTGGGCCGCCGTCGGCATCCTTGTGGTGGTCTTGTTCATCGGCTCCGCCCTGGCACTGCACTCCGAGGGACGTATTGCCCCGGCATTAGCCATCGCCTGGGGACTGTCATGGATCGCCGTGGCACGGACCAGTGGGGAATTTGCATCACCGATGGTGGTCTGGAGTGCGGCAATCGCTGCGGCTCTGGTGCTGGTCGGTACCGTATTGGTCCGTCTCCTGAACGGTCAATCACAGAATTCGTCAGACCGCTGACTCAGTCGTCTTGCCACGCCCCGAGCCTCTGGGGTTGACTGGTTGCAGAACCTCTTCAAGAATCACAAGGACTGATCATGAGCGTAGAAATTACCGACCACATGGCCAAAGTACTGGACGAGCAGTTAGCGTTCATCGCAACCTCCAGCTCCGATGGTGCGCCAAACATTGGACCCAAGGGGTCGATTGGTGTCCTGGACGATACGGCGCTAATTTATGATGAAACCACCGGCGGCCAAACACTGCAGAACATCCAGGATGGCTCGCCGGTGACGATCGCGGTCGTCGATCGGGCCTGGAAGAACGGCTACCGGTTCACCGGTCGTGCAGAACTGTTGGATGCCGGCGATATTTTCACCACCCGGGTTGCCGCGCGCAACGACCGCGGCAAGGCACCTCAGATCTGTTCGGTCCTGGTGCATGTCGACACCGTGTCAACATTCCGACCGGTCTAGGGACCATTCCTCTCACCACAGGTCCCCGGCATACGGCCGCGACCACAACACCAGGGTGACGGTCACTGCTTTGAACCATGCTTGGTGCATTGCTTCAACATCATCGTCGGCTTCGGCGCCCTCTTCGAGAAATGATCTGATCGTTAACGTCACCGGCACGATCAACGCGAACATGTCTTTCATCGGCACGTGGCCGGATGGCGAATCAACACCGTCCGTCGTATTCTTCTTCGTCGTGTGGTGCCGTAACGCGATTTCTTCTTGATACGCCAACCATTGGCTATCAAATTCGCGGGTACAAACATCAATGACCCATTGTTCAAATCGGCCACGAACCCGGTCCAAATACTCTGCATCGGGTTCACCATCTGCGCCACGAAAGACCGAAACAAGGTGTGGCGTTGAGCCGATGAAGTCGTACCAGACATCGAGGATGTCAGAAACTCGAGGGCTCAAAATCTCGCCAGCTCTGCGCAATGCCGGTGCGTCAGCGTCTGACCACATCACATTGGTGAGCAGTTCACTCAGGCGGTCTTCATCGACTGGTGAGGGCGGGAGTTGTTCGTCGTAGGAATAGCCTGCGGGAATGTTCTCGGCTGTCATGTTTACCTCCAGGTCAACATTTGCGGTGCGTTCCTGTGGGTTGCCCCCACGCCACCAAAGAGCTGTCTGAACAAACAGCAGCACGATCCGGCAGCAGAACCCGCCATCGCCATCGGGTCGGTGACCAAGCGTTTCGGCGTGGTGATCGCCGTCGAAAATGTCAACCTAACAATCCATTCGGGCGAAGTGCTCGGTCTGGGTCGAGGAGCTTGCAGCGGGTCTACAGCACAGGCAGCTATGGCAACCTCGTAGACCTCTCGGCGTCCATGATATAGATCATCTTGTCCTCTCTAGCGAGCTGTTAGGGTAACTGTGCGTACCGCCGGTTTCGCTTACATTCCGGCCCGCGGCTGCTGAACATTTGGAGCTTTTCATGGCGCTTGTACCCGACAACACACTGATTACTGACACTCCCGAGCAGGGTCGCGAACTAGCTATCATGCTCGCACGGAAGACCATCGCAGCCATCCAGACCGATGGCGAAGTTCGACAGATGCTGCGGCCGGGCTACGCCACGAACGCCGATTCACTCACCATGGCTGGTCATGTCGTCGCCGTTGAGTTCAGCACGGTCGCCGCCGCCAATAATTACTGGCGTACCTGAGACAACGAGGCCCAGCCAACAGCTAATATGCAGCACCGCCCCCAGGTGTTAGCAAAAAGAGAAGAGCCGATATGACCTATGTTATTGGTGAACCTTGTATTGACGTGCTTGACCGCGGGTGCGTCGATGAATGCCCCGTTGACTGCATCTACGAGGGCAGTCGTGCCCTCTACATTAACCCTGACGAATGCATCGACTGCGGCGCGTGCGAACCAGTATGCCCCGTCACAGCGATTTACTACGAAGATGACCTTCCCGGAGAGCTTGAACCCTACTTGGAGGACAACGCGCGATTCTTCGACGAACCGCTCCTCGGATATGACGAACCCCTGGGCTCTCCCGGCGGAGCAGCGCAGCTGAGCCCGCTTGGCCTTGATACCGAGCTTGTCGCATCCCACCCCGGCCGCGAGACAACTTGACTCAGACCCACCCCATCATCGTAGGCACCACGGATGAAATCCAGGAGGGTGAGGCCTTATACGTTTCCAGCGCCATAACCGGCACCGCGCCCATCGCAGTCTTCCACACGGAGACCGGTGAGTTCTATGCACTCGATGACCGCTGTACCCACGGGCAAGCGTCCCTAGCCGAAGGCTTCATCAAGGATGAGCTCGTCGAGTGCCCACGGCATGCAGCGACCTTCTGTTTGCGCAATGGAAAGGTGCTGTCCCTGCCCGCCACCGTAGATACCAACACACACCAGATAGAGATCGTCGGCCAGAACATTCTTCTCTATCCAGGCGTCCCAGCAACCGACGCGGCGGTTAACGAGCCCGAGATCAAATGACCAGGAGCATTGGGCCACGAAAGGCTCGAACCGGCGACAGTCCTCGCTCAAGTCAGGCCCAGTGTTGCATGCAACGATGGCATCCTCGGGGCTGGTCATGATTCTCTATCGGATCGCCCACGCCTATGGAAATTTCAAACTATTCTCCGGGCAGGAGACATCCGACGACTATTCTGCGTTCCTGCGAGTCATGGCTGAGCCGCTTCTGCCGCCCAACGGAGCCTTGTGCATTATCCGTGTGGTGCTGCTGGTCAGCGTGCTCGCTCATATCTGGGCCGCCTGTACTTGCCCACTCCATCGCGCCGACGGTGGCGGCCTTGGACCAGATTGCCAATCAGTTAGCCAGCCGTAAGTGCAGCCTCAGCGGACGCAGGCTCCCCATCGCCCCGCGCTGAGATTCGATGTGGATCACCTCGCGCCTATCTGCGATCGGGTAAGGTCAAAAGTATGCGTACCTTGCCATTGCGGACGATTCACCGAGACGATGTCAATTGTGTACGGCAGGTTCCGCTCTTCTCTGGACTGACGCCAGAACAGCAGGACCTGATAAGAACGCTGGCACGTCCCCAAATACTCTCGCGCGGCGAGCGGGTGCATGGCGCTGGGGAACGCTCGGGACAACTGTCCGTGGTACACAGCGGACAGATCAGAGTGAGCCGCACCATGCCCAGTGGTCGCCAACGGCTGTTGAGGGTCGCCGAGCCTGGCGAGACGTTGGGTGAACACAACTTCTTCACAGGAGGCAGGACGCTCGATGATGCAGAAGCGATAACCGATGCGCGACTTTGTGTCTTCTCACACGAAGACTTCGCCGGGCTCGTAGAAGACTACCCCCGCATTGCCGTACAGATGTTACACAGCCTGGGAGAACGGCTCGATGAGGCGGAACGGAGCCTCGCACTGAGCACGGTCGATGTGGAGGCTCGGTTGGCCGACTATTTGTTCCAGCGACCGCTACTGCGAGATGGCTCGGGCTCTCCTGCCGGGATCCCGCAGGTGCGGTTGCCGCTCAGCAAAAAAGACATCGCCTCGATGCTCGGTACCACCCCCGAGTCCCTCAGCCGGGCTCTGACACGCCTGACCTCCGAGGCTCTGATCACCGTGCAAACCGACGTGGTCACACTTGTTGACCCGGAGGGCTTAGAAGACCTGGTATTGCGCGCCTGACCGGGTAGCGGAGCTTGATCTACATCAAGGAATATAACAAACGCGACCGGTTGAATGGGGGCATCAGCGATATCCAGTACGGCAGGTGAGCAGAGCTATGACGCACCGAACCAACGAATGCAGCAACCACCCGTCTCATCTTGAGTTGGGTGAGGTGCCGATCGGGCTGCTTCGGCATCTGCCGCTACTCGACCGGATCGCGTTGGCTGACCCAGCACTCCTCAACATGGAGGTGGCGGTCCGTCGGCTGCAAGCGGGCGAGACAGTGTATCAAGAAGGCCAGGACGCTCAGCATCTGTTTCTCGTGGTCACCGGTAGCTTCAAACTCGTCCGTGTATCTGCGAATGGTCAGGCGATAGCAGTCACTCTGGCGATGCGGGGCGGAGGTTTTGGGGGCCTTGACCTCGCGGCTGCGGTGTATCCAGAGTCGGCGGTGGCACTGACGACCTCTCAGGTGCTGGCCTTTCCGCGGGCCGAGCTGAGTGCTCTGTATACTCGTCATCCGATGATTGCGCAATTCCTCATCGAGCTGCTGGCCGCTCGGCTTGAATACGCGGAAGCGAAGATATTCCGCCTATCGGGCGCACCGGTGCGTTCTCGGGTCGCCGCCACCCTGCTGCTGATCTTCGACAACGGTGGCGGCCAGGCCGAGGAGATCACGTTGTCGCGACATGACCTGGCCTCCTTGACCGGTATGGCGCCTGAAACAGCCAGCCGGGTCGTTAGCACTTTGCAGTGCGAGGGAGTCATCACATCTCGCCGGGAGAACATCACGATCGTGGACAGACACCGACTGGCCCACGCTGCGGATTTTTGACGTCATCAGTGCGCTGGCCCGTCATGAAGGCAGCATCCCCGACGATGACATCTGTCATGGTCAACAAATGATCTCTGGCAGTATCGCAATCCTGCTGGTTGCGGAACACTAGAGGTATGACTACTTCAGCTTCTGTACCAGCCATCGCCATCGAGTCGGTGACCAAGCGTTTCGGCTCGGTGACCGCCGTTGAAAATGTCAGCCTAGAAATCCACCCGGGAGAAGTCCTCGCCCTGCTAGGACCAAATGGTGCCGGCAAAACCACCCTGCTCGACATGGTGCTTGGGTTTGCCGAACCCAATAGCGGCAGTATCCGAACCTCTGGGGATCTACCGAAGCGGGCGGCGAGTAACGGTCATGTCGGGGCAGTGCTCCAAGACGGCGGCCTGCTTGAGGATCTGTCCGTTGCCGAAACCGTCAAAATGGTGGCCGCCTGCCATTACTGGAACGCGCCGGTCAGCGACGTGATGCAGCGGGCTGGCGTCGCCGATTTTGCCACACGCAAGGTCAAAAAGTGTTCGGGCGGACAGAAACAACGCCTGCGCTTCGCCCTGGCACTGCTGACCGATCCACAGCTGCTGATTCTAGATGAGCCCACCGCCGGGTTAGATGCCAGCGCTCGCCGCGAATTCTGGGACACCATGCACGCGGAAGCCGCCCGCGGTCGCACGATCGTTTTTGCCACCCACTACCTGCGTGAAGCAGACGATTATGCCGACCGGGTCGTGTTGATGTCCCAGGGACACGTGATTGCCGATGGCAGTGTTGATGACATGACCGCCGGGCTGCAACGCAAGCTGTCGGCACAGTGGATCTCGGATAGTGACCCACACCGGTGGGCAACCGCCGCAGGACTCAGTCCAGAGCAGTTCGAATACGATGCCAAACTCCAGCGCATTCGCATTACTGCTGCCGACACCGATCGCATTGCTGAACAACTCTTGGCCGCGAACTTGATCCGGCATCTCAACATTGTCCAGCCCGGCATCGAAGAAGCGTTCTTTTATCTCACCGAAGAGCCCACCTCACAGGAGGTCGTATCATGACGACCACAACACCACGCACCCAACAAACCGTGCCCAAGAAATCCCAGGCCGAGATTCTGTTCCGCTTTGTGGGATGGGAATTCTGGCGCAACTTCCGCATGCTCGACGCCACGTTTTTCGTGGTCATCCTGCCCGCCGCCATGTACCTCATGTTTGGTGTGGGCATGGACCAGGGCGAGATGCCTGCGGGATACGGCAACGTCTCCGCATACGTCATGACCTCGATGGCCGTCTATGGTGCGGTCATCGCGACCACCGCCATGGCCGGCTCAGCCGCGGTGGAACGCAACATGGGCTGGGGCCGCCAGCTCAATCTCACCGGACTGACCGAAGCCAACTATGTGCTGGGCAAAATGCTTATGGCCTTGCTGATGGCCGTGAGCCCCATCCTCATTGTGTACGTGGTCGGTGCCTTTACCGGCGCCGAATTCGATTCGCTAGGCCACTGGTTCAGCTCAGCGGCCCTCTGCTTGGTCGTGGCGATTCCGTTCTCCCTCTACGGCCTCGCCTTTGCCCTGCTGTTCCGTTCCGAAACCGCTGTCAGTGCGGCCTCAGGCTTTCTAGTGATCTTTGGTTTCTTCGGGAATCTGTTCATCCCGCTGGGCGGAGTGCTGCTTGATATCGCGCGGTTTACGCCGCTTTACGGGCCCGCCATGCTCGCACGCTGGCCCCAGTCCGAAGGTATGCTCATTCCCATGGAAGCCGGTACAGAAATCGCCTTTGAATCCATGTGGGTGCTGTTTGCCAATGTTGGTGCATGGACCGCGATCTTTGGCATCATCTGCCTTATGGCTACCCGCCGTCGAACCTCCCGTTAGGCACCATGACCATCGCATCAGAGATCACCGCCCCGCCGAAGCCACAGTTACCGCAGCCCCCGGCCACCCAGCAGGAGCGACGGACCGTGTTTTTCACCGCCGGCGTGTGGCTGATTTTCCTGATCTGGACGATCGTCGGACTCGTTGAGTCCACCGCACCGGCGCCCGTTCAGATCGCAAGCTGGGCGGCTCTGATTGTCTTCCCAGTCGTCTATTTGCGGGGCTTCTTCTTCCCGGAACCCTTCCCACAGGTCAACCGCCATCTCAACACCCTGGCCTATAGCGTCGCACTGTTTGGACTGGGTGGCATCATGAGCCTCTCGTCCTCCACGGCCGTGCTGAACGTGGTCCCCTATGTCATGGCGCAGTGGATTTTTAACCACCGATTATTGACCGGTGTGCTCGCCGTCGCAGTCTTATTTGGTGGGGCCGCCGGGTTGGTGACCGTCATGGGCTTCTCCGCCTACGCCGGCTGGTTCCTCGGGTCGGTCGGTTCCCCGGCGATCATTATGATCTTTATCCGGATCAGTATCGAGATGGGTGATGCCCAATTGCACCGCTCCGAACAACTCGCGTTAGCAAAACAGCGCGAGGAACTGGCCTCCACGGTGCACGATGTCCTGGGGCATTCCTTGACCACGATTACCGTCAAAGTCCAGCTCGCCCAGCGGCTACTCGACACCGATATGAACGCAGCCAAAACCGAGCTGGCAGACATTGAAAACCTGGCACGGCGATCGCTGTCCGAAGTTCGGGCTACGGTTACCGAACTGCAGCATCCCGATCTCGCGGAGCAGCTGAACCAGGCGAAAACTGCGCTGAGCGCCGCAGGAGTCAGCTTTGACCGGCCCGAACAACTCCCCCGCCTGACGCTGGTCCAGCAGCAAGTGTTTGCCTGGGTGGTGCGCGAGGCGGTCACCAATATTATTCGCCATGCGCACGCCACCGCGGCGACCATCACGATCACCCAAGAAGAAGCCACCATGATTTTACGCATTGATGACAACGGCATCGGCCTGTCCGAGACCACATTCGATAAGCACCACGGGCTCGCCGGACTACGACGCCGAGCAGCTTCTGCCGGCGGACGGCTGGACGTGCACCGGCTCGACCCCGGTACTCGCGTTGAGGTGACGCTATGACAATTCGACTGTTGTTAGCCGATGATCAGCACCTGGTCCGCGCCGGCCTGGCCGCCTTATTGAACCTCGAAGACGATCTTGAGGTGGTCCACCAGCTCCCCGATGGCACCGGCGTGGTCGATGCAATCAGGGAACACAACGTCGGGGTGGCGGTATTAGATATCGAAATGCCCGAGGTTGATGGGATTACTGCAACACAGCATATTACCGATGCTTTCGGACACCAGGTGGCGGTCCTGATTCTGACCACCTTTGGCCGGGCCGGATATTTGCAGCGCGCCATGGCCGCCGGTGCTTGCGGGTTTATGGTCAAAGATGCCCCGGCCGACCAGCTGGCAGAGGCCATTCGCACGGTACATGAGGGTGGTAAGGCCGTGGACCCGACACTGGCCGCAGAAGCTTTGAGCACCGGGGCGAATCCGCTCACCGACCGCGAGCGCGATGTGCTGCGAGCAGCCTTATCGGGGGCTTCGGTCAAAGATATGGCCGCCCAGGTGCATCTGAGTGCCGGGACGGTACGAAATCATCTGTCGGCGGCGATCGGCAAAACGCGGACCGCAAACCGCAGCGAGGCGGCGCGGACTGCACAGCTCAACGGGTGGCTTTAGAGGAGTCGAAACTTGCCTGCCTTGGCGATGGCGGTCTCGAGTTCTGTACGGTCAATTGGTTCATCTTCTTTGTGTTTGATGATCATTCGCGTATCTTGGCCGGTTTGAACTTCAAAAGCTATCCCACCGACTCGGGGCACTTGGTAGACCTTGCCTTTGACTGTTCGGGTCTCTGCATTGGACAGCTCGCCAGCTAACAGATAGATAGTACTGGTAATCAATGGTTCTCCCCGGTTAGATACGCCCGTTGAATGCTTGCATCGCAGAGTCTTCTCGGGTTCCGCCTCGGCCGTCACCGATATTTTCGTAGTGTTCGACCCATTCGATTTTCCGCACCCATTTGACCATCTTATAGCCGTGGTTGGATTCCACTCGCAGGCGCAGGGGTGCTCCGAGGTGGTTGTCGAGTGGTTTATCGTTGCGTTCATAGGCCAGGATCGTGTCGTCTTCGTATGCATCGCGCAGCGGGATGACCGAGTAAAACGGCTCCCGCGGCTTGTTATCGTACATGACCTGGGCTAACCCGTGGGATTCGATCATCACGTAGTTGGCGTTTTGTGGGCGCGGTCCGAGGAGCTCTAAAACATCGCGGAGCTTGACCCCAGCCCATTTAGAGGTGGCTGACCAGCCCTGCATGCACGAGTGCACACCGATGTATTTGTGTTTTGGCATTGCCTTCAGGTCGTCAAGGCTCAATTCTATGGTCTTGCCATTGAGTTCCCCACCGAGCTCAAGACGCCAGTCCGCCCAATCAGTGTCACGGTGGTGCAGCCACTCTGGTGACTCGTCTTTAGTAGGTGGCAGCCCGTTGGTCCAGTGGTATTCAGAGATATCTTTTTCCGTAAACACTTTCTGTTTCGACATGCGCGGACGCATCCAGTTGAGAAAGAGTTGACGGCCCGGTTCGGTCACCGCCACCAAGAATCGTTGCGCCCGTGGTCGGTTGGCCAGACTCCAGTAGCTCAAGCCAATCAGCAATGCGATGACAACGCCGATGGTGATCAGTGCGATCGTAAATGCCTGAGCATAGTATTCGGGCTCATTGGCCTCGATGCCTAAGATCATGTGCGGCAGGTTGTATTCGGGGTGAACTATGAAGACCAGGCCCACGTGGCCGATAATAAAGAGGATAAGTGCTGCGTGCAAAATGAAGTGTAGCGAGCGGGCGACTTGAACACCACCGAACATCTTCACAAACCAGGGGAACCGGGAGCGAATGGCTGGTGACATGGCTAAACCGGTAAGAATCAGGAGCGGGGCAAGGATGAAGACTACCCCGGTATAGGTGAGCATTTGTAAGGCATCATAGGGCTGGAAGTGTTCGAGTGAGGGCACACCGAAGCCCGCATAAATTTTGAACGATTCCCAAGCTCGCGGGAACACATCCCACGAGGTTGGGATGATGCGTGTCCACAGTCCGGTGGCAAACAGCATGATCACGTAGATCAGGCCGTTCAGCACCCATAGCATGACCCCGATGCCATGCCAGTGTCGGCCGAGCCCGATGTTCTCGCGACCGGGTAACACTAGCAACGGCGACACGGATCGCTCGTCCATTAACGAGGTGTGCACGCCCTCTTCCGTGGGTAACTTGCGCCGCGTAAATTTCAACCATTCCGTTCCGGGCTTGGAATCGTTACGCCACCACAGTCGAGGTAGCGAGGCAAGGATCTCCCATCCGCTGCGGATGAGGATGCCAAGTAAAACGAAATTGAATAGGTGTGTGGCACGTAGCCAAAATGGAAAATCTGCTTCCACGATGAGCTCCTCCCGGACTCATGTGACGTTTCCCGGAAGAGCCCTAAAGTCAGCGTATCAACGGCCTCGTAGAGCCTCAAGAGACCACTGAACGTTAAATTTTGGCTGTGATGTAAGCGTGTGGAGCACTGGGATCCCATTGCTGCGCGATGATTTCAAACCCTGCATCGTTGAGTACACGACACATATCAGCCATCGGCCACCGGTAGGCAGTAGCAACCGGGTGATTGAACGGCACCAGATCTGACCCTGAGAAGAAGGACATCAACAACGTGCCATGATTTTCGAGCACGTGTCGCAAGATAGCCAATGCCTCGGGCAACTCGTCTGGACCCATGTGAATCAATGAATACCAGGCCAGGATTCCTGCCCACCGGTCTTTCGATCCGGCAAGATCATGGATCGACCCATGATGAAAAGTCACTGAAGGGTATGATCGGCGCGAGGAGTTGACGAATCTTTCGACTGGCTCTAAACCCGAAACTTCGTAGCCCAGCTTCGCGAGGTGTCCTGTCCACCGCCCGATACCAGAACCCACATCAAGAATCGGGCCGGTGACCGTTTGTGCCCACGGCTCGATCACGGCCCGGTCTGGATCAGAGGCCATAACCGTTGCACCCAACATATGTTCTACATCCACCGCTGCTGACCCATAGGCCTGTTTAACCTCGTCCACCATGGTGGACCAGTCTAGCCAGTTTACGCAGCCTTGCGGAAGTGGAAGATCCCCCAGCTCAGCAGGCCACGGTTGCCGGCATCGACCCAGTGCTGTAGTCCCTTCATCATGCCGTCGAGATACTGTTGGCTTGCGGTTTGCAGTAACTGGTCGGCATTGGCCTGGGTTTCTTCAAGCACACGGCCGTAGTGCTGCGGCAGGAAGTGCGTGAGGTCTTCGAATTCCACGAATTCCAACCCGACTGCTGCAGCCAATTCTTTGTATTCACTTGGCGAGGCCAGCGAACTGAGGTTCAGCCGCTCCAATACACCCGAAAGCTCGGTAGCCGTAACGCCATCTGCGGCCATGGGGTCGGTGAACAAAAATTCTCCACCGGTTCTCAAGACACGGGCGACCTCGGCGATCGGCTGATCGCGGCGTTCAGCGTGCAGAAATGCGTCCTGCGACCACACCAAATCGGCAGCGCGATCGGGTGCCGGAACATCGTTATAGCTGGCGTCCACAACGGTAATCCGGTCGTCAGCACCGGCGGCTACGTTCAACGCTTCGGCACGACGGTTCTGTTCGCCACTGAGATTCACTGCCAAAACCTGACTGTCCAGGGCTGTCGTAAGGAAACGGGCTGCACCGCAGTATCCGGAGCCCAGGTCAACAATGTAGTTGATTGAGTCCTGCTGGATCTTATCGACCATGTGCTGCATGGTGCGGTGGCTGGCATCGGCGATGGGCTCATCTGACGACGCGTACATGCCCAGATGGATGTCGTCTCCACCCCAGATCTGCGAGTAGAACGCGTCTGCGTCGTCACTGTCGTAGGCGGCCCGGGCAACACGTTCGGATTCGTTGTACGGCAAGAAGTCTCCTTCGTCATAGGCGGTTGATACCAACTCTAAAGACTTCGTGGCCGACCCCTCATGTTGCGGGCCATAAAACGTTACATGCCAATATTTGCAGCGTCAGCCCAGGTGAAGGCGGTCGGCCAATCCGGCGGATTCGAAGACTGCGACAAGCTCTTTGCGGTCTTCAGTGAAGTGGCCCCAACTATCAACATGAGCGGGTACTACCCGCCGGGCGTCCAGGATGGTAGCTGCCTCGGCCGCGCGAGTAGCATCGAGTGTGAGCAATTCGTCGTCAAAGATCTCGGACATCCGGACTGCGCCGGCGAACAACACGGCCGTATCAATGTCGGGGAACCGCCGAGCAACCTCGCGAACGACCTCCAGTGAAGCGTTGTCTCCGCTGATGTAGACGGTGGGCAAACCCTCGGCGGTCAGGACAAATCCGATGACTTCTCCGGTGACGGTCTCAACGTCCTGGCCATCCGGGCCGTGCAGCGCCGGTGTGGCGGTCACGGTCGCTACGTCACCGTTTGGGCGCGGGAGCTCGACAGACTCCCAGGGCGCTAACCCTCGCGTGTTCTGTCCGAGTCGCTGGGCGCCTGATGTGGTGGTGAGTACCTGCGGAACCTGGGGCAGGAACGCTCGCCCAGCGTTGTCAAGGTTGTCGGGGTGCTCGTCATGGGAGAGCAACACCGCGTCGATCTGCCCAAGTTCAGAAGGAGCAACCGGGGCGTCGGCAGTTTTGGTCAGCGTCAATGGACCCATGGGGTACTCACCGGCGGGGCTGAAGGTCGGGTCGGTGAGCAACCTTAACCCGCCGTACTCGATGAGCACCGTAGGACCGCCCAGTAGGCGGATGGAGGCTGGATCGCTGGTCGTTTCGGCAGTAGACATCTGAGCACCTCGCGGGTAGCAGACAACGGTGGTGAGACCTGACACTAGACCGGTCCGGCGGAGTGAGTCAACGGTCTCATGAACCGCACCGATACTGAGCTGTTGTCATCACGGCTGGGACCTCCTAGCTTGGAAAACACATCGCAATTAGATCGATGTGTCCCTAGAACATTGGGAGTGAGTACCATGACCGAACCAAGTAGCCCCGTCAAAGATAAGAACTACAATCTCATCTGGGCTCTAGAATCGTCACTGCACAACGTGTTCAAATTAGAGACCTACATCAAGGATGCCGAGGATCAAGGCGATACCGAACTTGCCGAATGGTTCCGCCGGATCCAGGAAAATAACCGCAAGGCCGGAGACCAGGGCAAGAAGATGTTGGCCGAGCGGCTGAAACAGTCCGAATAGTCCTGGACGACAATTTCACGAAGTAACCACAGGCTTCAGGCACCGTAAAGGGCCTGGAGCCTGTGCTGTGTCAGTAGTCAGTTTCCATCACAGCAGGAGGATTCAATATGACCGATGCATCGCTTAAAGCTGTGATTCTGGTGTGCACATTGTCGCCGTCTCCGACCTCTTCCAGCGCGGATCTCTTAGGCCGTCAAATTGGCGACGAATTCAGCACCCACAATGTACATACCGAAACCGTGCGCATTGTCGACCATAACGTCAAGCCCGGGATAGGGATCGATATGGGCGATGGAGATGCCTGGCCAGCCATCCGTGAGAAGGTATTGGCGGCCGATATCTTAGTGCTCGCCACCCCTATCTGGTTGGGGCACCCTTCCAGCGTGACTCAACGCGTATTGGAGCGGCTCAATGCTGAGTCCGGCCAGACCGACGACACGAACCGACCGGTCCTGTTCGATAAAGCTGCAATGATCGCCGTGGTGGGCAACGAAGATGGGGCACACCACGTCATCGCCGAAGTGGCTCAGGGACTCAGCGACGTCGGCTACACGATCCCAGCACAAGGCTCGACCTACTGGGTCGGGGAAGCCATGCACGGCACCGATTATCAGGACCTGACTGAGACACCCAAAGCGACCGCCGGGACGACCCAGGTCGCTGTTCGCAATACAGCGCACCTGGCCACCTTACTCAAACAACGCCCCTACCCAGCTGGCTAACGCGACACTCATGATGCGCGCAAACCGCTGCGGACAAGGCCCTCGGGCCTCACTCGCAGCGGTTTCTTACTCATCCTCAGCTCGGGCTCGGTTGACTGCCAGCTTTATGCTAAGCAACTTTTCGAGTCTTATGGCTCGATGATTACCTTGCCGGCAGTATGCCCCTCTTCCACGGCAGCCACCGCCTGCTGCGCATCATCCAATGTGAATCGTTGCGAAACGTGTGGATCGACTAACCCATATTTTGCAACTTCGGTAATCTTTTCCAGGCCTTCGCTGGTGCGTTGCACACCGCTGCCACCGAGTTCTTCTGCTGTAGTTGGATCGGCGCTGGAGATGATGTTCTTCGCATCCTTGACAACCGAAGCGATGTCACGCAATGGTTGGCCGCCAACCAGATCAATTATCAGGTCGGCTCCATGGGGTGCCACCGAGCGAATTCGGTCGGTGGCACCGTCGCCGGACTCAACAAAGGTGGCTCCGGTGGATTCCACGAGTTCCTGCTTCGAAGCACTTGCGATCCCAATGACATTGAACTGGTGTACGTTGCCGATTTGAGCAGCCATCACTCCCACTCCGCCTCCGGCACCCAGAATCACCATCGTTTGGCCTGGTTCCAGTTCGATCTGGTGCGTGAGGTCATAGGCGGTAGCTCCGGCCACGGGAAGTGTTGCTGCATCAGCAAACGAGAGCTCCTCGGGTTTCGCCACGGTCTGATGGGCGTCCAGCACGGTGTGCTGCGCAAACGTGCCGTGGCCTTTACCTGCCGTTCCAAGGACCTCGTCGCCGACCGAAAACTGTTCGACGTCCGCTCCGACCGCGGTGACAATACCTGCGGCTTCACGACCCATCGGTGCTGGCAACTTCCAGTGATCACCCATGTCCCCGGCGCGAATCTTCCAGTCAGCAGGATTCACTCCGGCGGCTTTGACTTCGATTGCCACTTGAGAAGGTCTTGGAGACGATACTTCCTGATGTACGGTTGTCTGCTTTTCAGGTCCACCAAATTCGGTGAAGACCAGCATCTTAGACATCTGTGTTTTCCTCCTAGTACTACAGTCGTGTTTGTAAAGTGTGGCCGCGTGCTGTGTAGTGATATTGCTGGGCCCGGTATTGGTGTTGACGTCGCCATAATGAGGCT
>NZ_BAAGSP010000022.1:0-56067 GCF_054782375.1 Yaniella soli | reverse complement strand
ACACACAAGCACACGCATCACACCGATACCGACGCAACCGCAAATGCAGCTGGGTTGGCCGCCAGCCCATGGGCACGTGGGTGACGTTGCGCACCACACTGCCTCGCACGCGGGCCTGGGCACCGCACCGACGACAGAAATTGTCGCGGTCTACGATGCGACATTCCAACGTGGTCTGGTCGTGGTCGAGATGTTGACCGGTGACCGTCACGCCGAAATTACGGAGCATGCAAAAGGCGTCAAAATCTGGGCGCGAGAAGGTAGGCTTGGGCATGTCGAGGTCTTTCTTTAGATGTGTTGTTTGAGCACTTCCATCTTCGAAAAGACCTCGACTTTTTTATGCCTTCAACACACCCCGGTCACCAAACCGATCTACACCCAAAATTCCGAAGAGCCCCAAAAGACACGAGTGCGACCGCGATGAAATGCGTGGAGACAAAGAGCATGCCGAACAGCGTGACACCGGGAATACCGTAGCGATCGAATAGTCGGCGCACGCGCTCGCGGGTATTGCCTCCGTAGCTTCTGTGGCATTAATTTCATCACTTGATGGTCCCACCTGGCAGTCCGTGGTGGTGCTTGGGCTGTATATCAGCAGTGCTGTCCCATGTGTATACGCTTCCTGGTTGCTTCGAGACCACTATGGTTTCGGTTGGCCAGCATTTCGCGTCACCGCAGCCCTGCTCGCGGTACCGGCGCTGTGCCGGGTCGTGACGGTGTTTATCCCGGGCGCCACGCTCTACGGCGCAATACCGTTGTGGATGATGCTCAGCATCATGCTGGCACTGCTGAGATCTCGCCAACGACTCCTGGTACTGGCCATTGGGGTCCTGCTGCTCATATTGCACGGTGTGTTGAACCCCGGTACAGCCGCCTTCTTCAACGCCCAATTTTTGATCAGTCTCGTCTTCTACGTCGTGCTGACCCCGTCGACCTTCGTGTTTTCTGCCTGGTTCTGGCGCCTGATCGTCCGACTCGATGAAGCACGGACTGTTAGCGGTCAACTCGCGGTTGCCAGAGAACGGTTACGGTTCGCCTCTGACGTGCACGATATTCAAGGTCACCATCTCCAAGTCATCGCGTTGAAGGCCGAACTGGCCGATCGATTCTTGGCTTCTGACACAGCCCAGCACCAGCAGGCTGCACAAGATGCAATTCGTGAGGTTCGGTCTGTGGCAGAGCAGGCACAGTTGGAAACCCGCCAACTCGTCCGAGATCTCCGCGTTGTCTCATTGAGCGACGAACTGGAAAATGCCAAAGACGTACTGGAAGCGGCCGGCGTGACGACCACAGTGCATGCTGATGAGCCCGCGGTAGACAGCCGCATCAAGGAGTCGAATAGACTGCTGGGCTTCATGGTCCGTGAGGCCACGACGAATATTCTGCGGCACGCTCAGGCCCACCACGTGACCATTGAGCTCACCACCGATGACGCTCTGCATCTGAAGATTCGCAACGATGGCGCAGCCAGGCCATCCGAGCCGACTGAACATACCCAGGGCACCGGGCTCGATGGGTTACGCACACGCTTTGAACAGGCTGGAGGCGCGTTGCACACTGATCAGGAGCAGAATATGTTTACACTGCAGGCGATACTCCCACACGTTGTTGAGGATGCCACCTGATGATCCGCGTTCTAATCGCCGATGACGAGACGATGATCCGCACCGCTATGGAAACACTGTTGGGCATGGAGGACGATATTGAGGTACTCCCCGGAGTGGAAGATGGTCGTGCCGCGGTGGAGGCTGCACAACAGCTCAACCCTGATGTGTGCGTCTTAGATTTGGAGATGCCCGGACTCGACGGTGTGGAAGCCGCCAGAGAAATTTCTCGAACGGTCGCAACCAAAGTTGTGATCTGTACCCGGCATGCACGCCCCGGAGTGTTGCGCCGAGCATTGGCCGAAAAGGTATCGGGTTTCGTGCCGAAATCGACCCCGGTGGAACGGCTAGCCGATGTGCTCCGCGAGGTAATGACCGGACGGCGCTATGTGGATCCAGATATTGCTGCCACCGCATTATCCGCGACGCAATGTCCTTTGACCGACCGTGAGCTGGATGTACTGCGCGCCGGTCGTGATGCCGCATCGGTCGCGCACATCGCCGAACACTTGAGCCTGGCACACGGCACCGTGCGAAATTACCTCTCGACGGCTATGCAAAAACTCGGAGTCAATACTCGCGCCGAGGCTTCGCAATATGCCTGGGAGCAGGGGTGGATTTAGCCCGCGGTTGCTTCGTCACGTGGCAATAAGCGGCGCACGGCATCGTTGAACGTGATAATACCGCGGAAGTGGCCTGCGTCATCGACCACGACGGCAAGCTGCTCGCTTGACCGGCGCATCTGCGCCATGGCTTCGTGGACTGGAGTTCCTACGGGCACGACGAAGGCCGCGCGACCAAGCGCATCAACGGTACGTTCTGCGGGTTCCAGTAGTGTGTCACGAACGTGGATCACCCCCGGTGCGTCGTCGCCGTTATTGACGAGAATACGCATGTGCCCTGATCGGCGTGCAGCGTGTTGCAGGTCAGCGACGGTCTGGCCCGCGGTGACTTGTGCGGGCGGATTGTCAGGGGCGATGAGATCTTCCACCTGCAGTGTTTCCAGTTCGAGCGCGCCAGAGATCGGGGCGCCGACCTTGTCTTCCAATGCTCCGACGTTGGCTGAGTGTTCGACGAGTCGGCGGATGGTTGCGGCGTCTCGGCCACCCACTGCGGCCCGGTCTACGGGTTCAACACCGGAGGCTGCCACGAGACGGTTGGCAATCGAGTTGATCCAGCGTAATAGTGGAGCAAACACTTTGACAAAGCCACGTGCTGGCAAACCGATGGTGAGTGCCGCGCGCTCGGGGTGGGCGATGGCCCAGGATTTAGGGGCCATCTCACCGACGACCAGGTGCAAGAAGGTGACGATCAGCAGCGACAGCACAAACGATGCACCGCCTGTCAGCCAACCTGGCAACCCAGTGGCCTGCAAAGGTACCGAGAGCCAAGCATCGACTGCCGGTTTGGTAATCGCCCCCAGAGCAAAGGTACACGCGGTGATGCCCAGTTGTGCCCCGGCTAGCATCATGGTCAGTTCGTTGATGCCCCGCAGTGCAGCTCGGGCAGACTTACTCGTGACGGCTTTATCTTCCAGTCGGTGAGAGCGCGCGCCTAGCAGGGCGAACTCAATGATCACGAAGAACGCGCTGAGGCCAATGATGGCGATCGTGACGAGCAAAACGATCCACGGATTCGTCATTTCTGGACCTCCTCCTGCGACGTAGCGTCATCACTGACGGACTCCAGCGACATTTCAACCAGTGTGGGCACTCGTTTATCCAGGCCTAGCACGCTGACATGAAGGTATCGGGCCAAGGGTTCATCACGAATGAGATCCGAAGGCATCTGCGGTAGTTCCATCCGAATAGATTGGTCAACTTTTGGCAGATCTTGCAGGTAGGCGATGAGCATGCCGGCAACCGTTTCGTAGTCACCACGGGGCAGACGCTGGCCAATCTCACGTTCTACCTCATCGATTGGTAGATCGCCGGCAACTTTCCATGTTTGGCTCCCCTGGGGTTCGATTGTTGTGGGGATCTCGACGTCGTGTTCGTCTGTGAGTTCACCGGCGACTTCTTCGGCGAGATCTTCGATCGTCAGAATTCCTGCCAAACCACCGTATTCATCGATGACGCAGGCAAATTCCTCTTCGGCTTCCAAGAGCCGCTCTAGGGCTTGGGGCAACATCATGACCATGGGCACAATGACCGGGTCTCGCATGATGGTGACGACCGGTTCATCCGGTGTCGACGATGAGCCCAGTACATCGAGCAGGTGTACCACTCCGATGGGTTCATCATCTTCGCCCAGTACCGCATACCGTGTGTGTGCCACTGCCATTCTGGCGCGGACCTCGCCGATGGTCGTATCCGAATCGACGGTGTCGGTCTTGGCCCACGGCACCATCGCGTGCTCCACGTCGCGCTGTGGGAAGTCGATAATGCGATCCAGCATCAGCGACAGGTGGTCTTCCAAATGTCCGGATTCCCGAGAGTCAGACACGATGTGTTGGAGGTCGCTGGCGTTGGCGCTACTATCGAGGTCTTCGACGGGTTGGATGCGCAAAAGCCGGAGCAAGCCGTTGGCGGCATGATCGAAGATGGTGATGAGCCATCCGAAGATGCCTAGGTAAATATTTGTGGATCTGGCTAGCCCCCGCGCCAGGGGTCCGGGGTTGGCGATGGCCAGGTTCTTTGGGTAGAGCTCCCCGAAGATCATCTGGACCACGGTTGAGAGCCCGAGAGCCACCACCGTACCGATCGAAATGCTGACGGCTGGTGGCACACCGACGCCGCCGAGCAATGTCCCCAGGCTCTGACCGACCAGCGGTTCGGCGACATAACCGACCAGCAGGCCGGTCACCGTGATTCCCAGTTGGGCCCCAGAGAGCATAAATGAGGTCCGGCGGGTGACTTTTAACGCCTGCTTAGCTGATGCATCGCCCTCGTCTGCTTGCGCGGTGAGCTGTGCCCGGTCCACAGACATATACGCGAATTCTTGGGCGACAAAGTAGCCGTTGGCTGCGATGATCACCAGGATCACAACAATGCCAAGCAACAGAAGCAGCACGGGGGTCAGCATGGCTCCATGCTAGAGCATAAACAGGGTAGATTGTCACGCCTTGTCTGGCTCGGACGGGACAGTCCTCAGCAGGTCTTGCCAACTCAAACCCTCGAGACGGTAGAAGTCTTTTCCGGTGTGCCCGCCGTTAAGAAATTCGCGTTGGTACTGGGCCAGCAGTTCGTCGATTACATCGGGGACGGTCACCCCGGCTGCGGCGTCCTCGGCTGCACCTGCCGTCCGTGAATCAAAGTCGAGCCCGAGTGCCGAATACACATCGGTCAGCACATCGCGAACGGCCTGGCCGTTTTCAACCACTAGACTCGTGGAGAACAACCATGCGCCCTTCACGACGCGTTGTGCGCTCCCGGCGATTTTGATGCGATGATTGTCGTCCAACACCGCGTGCACCGAATATTCTCCGGCGCAGTATTCGCCGGGGATTTCGCCGACTGCTGCGTTCACGCCCAAGTGCTGCAATGTGCTGGTGAACAGTTCACCGAAATATTCGAACCGCTGCCGAAACCCAAACATCGCGTCTTCTTCGGGCTGGATATGGTCGATGACCAGCGAACCAGGATGATACGCTGCGGCTCGACCGCCAACTTTGCGAACCATCGGGGCAAAACCGTGCTGGGTGCTGTGTTGAACAGCCTTATCGTAGCCGTCCATACGGGTGTCTTGCTGACCGAATGACACCGTGGGCTCCGGACGGTAGATCCGCACGATGGGCCCGCTCAGCACACCGTGCTGCACCGCGCGCAGCAGGGTGGTCGAATACGCCAGGTCTTCTGCCACGCCTAAGCTAGCATTCTGTTCAACCCAGGTCAGTGATGTCACGTGCTGTTCTTTCTGTTATACCTGGACGATCCCCATCAAGACTGCCACCAGCAGCAGCGCGACACTGAAGCCCCACATGATGACGAACGAGTAGCGGATGTGTTTACCGATGTCGGCTTCGGCCAGGCCCATGGCTAACCAGACGGCGGGCGCAAATGGGCTCACGAAGGTACCGATCACGTTACCAATGACAAGCGCGAAAGCGGTGGACGACGCAGCAACCCCAAACTCACCAGCCGTGGCTTCCACCAGTGGCAGCACGGAGAAGTAGTAGGCATCGGTCGATGTCAACATATCCAGTGGCACACCGAAGAACCCAACAATGAGGTGTAGGTATTGGCCGACAGATTCTGGAATGATCTGCAGCATCGCAAGCGCCACGTTTTCTAACATGCCGGATTCATTGAGCACACCGAGGAACACCGCGGCTGCAATGATGACCGAGGCCATCATGAGTGCGTTTGGTGCATGAGCTTTCATACGGTCCATCTGTAATTTTGCCGAGTTGAAGTTCATCGGCAACAGCACGGCGACACCCAGCACAAAGCTCAGGGCTGGCTCCAGCCAACCGGCGAGCATCGTGGCGAGCACGGCAATGACCACCACGATGTTCAACCAGTAGATGACCTTATTGGCGTTGATTTTGCCTTCTAAGTCTTTGCGCTCTTCCTTCTGGCGGGCAGTAAAGTCATCGGCGATCTGCGAGACGTCCACATTGCCTGTCGAGGTCACGAGACCGGCTCCGACCTTGGCGTTGATCCGACGGATTTCACGCAGCCCCAACAGCACAGCGAGGGCCAACAACATGAGCAAACCGGCACCCTGTAGCGGGACGAGTTGCTGGTACATTTCCCCGGGTTCTTCACCGATCACCGAAGCGGCCCGGATCAACGGCCCACCCCAGGGCACCATGTTCATGATCGAGGCCGACAAGCTCACCAGCAGCAAGAGGAGATATTTACTCATATTCAGGGCTTGATACAGCGGAAGCAACGCGGGAATAGTAAGCAGGAAGGTGGTTGCGCCCGCACCGTCGAGGTGTGCCAGAGCACCGATGAGCACGGTGCCAATCGCGACCAGTAGGACCCGGCCCCGCGTCAACAGAATGAGCCTTCGAATGACCGGATCAAAGAGTCCAGCATCAGATAATATCCCGAAGAATATGATGGCGAAGATAAACATCACCACCACGCTCATCACCTGGTCCATACCAGAGCTAAAGAACGTCTGGAGCTCCTCGAAGCCGTAACCTAACACAAGGGCACCCACGGTGGGCACCAGTGCCATAGCGACAACGGGTGAGACTTTGCCCCAGATAAGCAAACCAACGGTGGCACCGATAATTGCCAGACCAGCGATGGTGAGCACCAGATCAGGTTCGGTCATGGAAGGTATTTCCCTTCGATGTGAGGGCATCACGACACGACAATGCAGCTCGCGATGCGTCCAGATGAAAGATTGCTCGGTACAGACTAGAGGTACAAGCTGAGCAAACTGCCGAGGTGACGCACATTCACTACACGGCCGAAAAACTCACGCCCACTTTTCAGCCGGTTCTGCTATAAGTGGTCAGGTGTTTGACGAATTATGGGAACGTGCAACCGGTGTGCAACCACCGCTGCCCGATATCTGGGTGTTGGTCGCCGGTCTTGCCGCGCTGTTGTTGACCTGGTCGCCGCTTGGATACCGAGTGGTTCGACACCTGGCCACCCTCTTGCATGAAGCAGGCCACGCCCTAGTCGCGGTCTTTGTTGGTCGGCGCCTGAGCGGTATCCGTTTGCACTCCGACACCTCGGGTTTGACGGTGTCCCGCGGCAAACCCCGCGGCCCGGGGATGATCGCCACCCTCATGGCAGGCTATCCCGCACCGGCGATCGTGGGCTTGGCCAGCGCATGGCTGGTGAGCCATGGCTATGCTGCCGGTACGCTGTGGGCACTGGTCGTGTTGTGTGCCCTGATGTTGCTGCTGATACGAAATCTCTACGGGCTGTGGGTTGTGCTCGTTACCGGTGTGGGCGTCGCAGCATTGTCCTGGACTGCCACACCAGAGATCTTGTCGATCGCGGCATATATCCTGGCCTGGTCCCTATTGTTCGTGGCGCCGCGTGCCGTCGTGGAGTTGCAACGCAGTCGACGCTGCAAGCGGAGTCGCGGCAGAAGCGACGCCGATCAGCTCGCGGGGCTCACCCATCTGTCGAGTGGCATCTGGATTGGGCTCTTTTGGCTCATCACCATGGCGTGTTTAGTCGGCGGGGGTTGGCTGCTGTTGGGCAGTGTGTGAAACCTTGGCCCGGTGGGTTTTGATCCAACCGTCAATGGTGTCCCAGAGACAGATGATGGCGATACCACAGCCAAAGACGACGGCAAGCGTGTAGAGCGTATCGTCGTTGAGCCCATTATTCACCGCAAGGCCTAGGAGTTGCTCACTGAACAGTTCTCCGGGTGCCAATAGACTGATGACCCAGCTGAAGAAGAGCACACTCAACGCAGTGTTAACGATCGCCAGCGTGGTGCTCCACCCCCGACGCACGTAGAGGACGACCGCAAAGCCGATTTCGAGGCCGACCAGCGCCAACAGTCCGAGCATTGCCCAGGGCCATAGATCAGGGTTCAGGATAGGAACGGCTTCTTCATTGATGCGAATAAAACCGGGGATTTGATCCCAGATCAAGGCAACCAGCACGAGGCCAAGGAACACGAGCGAGGCGATCAAATCAGAGCCTCCCGGGTGTTCTTCTCGCGGTTCCGGGAGCTGGTCGACGTCCCAGGTGATGCCGGTATCAGTCCCCGAACGCTCGATGATGGCAAAGACCAGGGTCACCCAGAAACACACGTGTAGCGTGGCCGTAATGGTGGCCGGTATAGCTGCACCGAGCACATCGCCAAAGGAACTGCCTGCGAGCACCTGCGCGACGGCGGCCACCACGAAGACTGTTGCCGGCACGATGAACAGCAGCAGCTTCAACAGATGCCACCACTGCAGATATACCCGTGGACCAATCAACTGTAATGGTCGCTCGGTGTATCCCGCGGCGAGCACCGCGGGGTCCCCGAGGTCGGTGAGCACCTCGCGTTCAGCTGTTGCACGATCTTCACCTTGGGCCATGCGTGCGTCGATGGCGTCTGCAATCGACGCCTCGAGTTCTGGCCGGACTTCAGCCTGCAATTCTGTCGGGAGATCTTTGACGGTTGCTGCGATATAACGTTCAGGAAGTGGAGTAGTCATGTCAGTTCTTCTCATCGGTGAGGGGATCTTCAGGCAAGGAGTCGATTGCGTCGGTGAGCTTTGTCCATTCGGTGCGCATAGCCTCGGCGAGCTGGAGCCCGTCGCGCGAAGTCTGGTAAAACTTTCGCGGACGCGATTCATCAGTATTCCAATGGCTGGTCAAATGCCCTTGCTTCTCCAAACGACGCAACAGTGGGTAGAGCGTGTTCGCTTCGGTATCGAACCCGGTGCGCTGCAGATCCTCGAGCAGCCCGTAGCCATACCCCGGGGTGCGCAACAACTGCAAACATGCCAGCACGACAGTACCGCGCCGGAGTTCCTGCAGGTGGGTTTCAAAAGCTTCAGCCATATGCAACACGATACTGTGCAACACACACTATAGTCAATGACGCACCTAAGGACGGGTGTAGTCTTCTGTGTCTTGCGGTGTCCTAGCTGAGCTGTTGTGCTAACTGGCGCAGTGCGTCGCGACCGACCAGATCGGTTGCGAGCAACGGTACCGTGTCGATGGGTACCCTGGGCAGCTCTGCGCGCAAGGACTGCACGTGGTGATCTTCTTGGACTCGCCGCGAGGCGAGAAAGTCGCCCGCGTCGGTAGGTGACAGACGGTTGACCACAAAACCTCCGACGTCGACGCCGGTTTCGCGTAGGTCTGCATACAGTTCAACGGTTTCCAGTACCGGCACCCGTTCTGGAATCAGTACAATCACAAAACTGGTGAGTTTGGCGTCGGTGAGCACGTTGCGCATCATCTCGAAGCGGTTCTTGCGGCGCAACAGCATCTGGCGGATCCGCCGATCACGACTTTCCCCGGATGCGGATTGTGGATCATCATGATTGTCCAAAGCTCGAATAGCCGCACCGAATTTTTCCGCCTTGGTACGGCGATTGAGCAGCCCTTCCGTCCAGAAGGTCATAATCTCGGGTAACGCCATGAGCCGTGCGGTATGCCCGGAGGGTGCGGTATCAAAGATCAAGAAATCATGCTCATCGAGCCCATATTCGATGGTTGCTGCCATGCGTTCAAGCATCGCGGACTCGTGCGTACCCGGGGTTTGGGCGGCCAGCTTGAGGTGTTGGTCGACTTGTGGGTGCAGGTGCTCGGGCATGAAATCTCGCAGGGTGACACCGACCTCGGCCAGGTAGGCATCGATCGTACGCTGCGGGTCGATTTCTACACCGTGGACCACACCGTCACCGGAACGAAATAGCTCGACCTGGTCATCGCCGACCGACTGCTCCCACAGATGGCCCAGATTATGTGCAGGATCCGTGGAGACCAACAAGACCTTCCGCCCGGCTTCGGCCTGGTGAAGCGCCACGGCTGAAGCGGTGACGGTTTTGCCGACACCGCCCTTGCCACCTAAGAACAGCACTTTGCGTTGTCCGGCGAGGTTCAGCAACATATGCGGGCGCCTTTCAGCAGCAGCTCATACCGTCAAACGGCGAGTTGTCCATCCCCTGCCGGATATGCCAGTCGTGCATGCGATCCAACATTTCCGGCAGCAACTCGAGGGTGACCCCAGAGGCGGGGTTGGGCACGCCCAGCGCTTCAGACATGACGAGCATCATGAACAGGTCTTCTTCGTCGCGCTTGGCACGAGCAAACGTCCGGCGGTAGGGAGCAATGTAGTACTCCCGTAATCCTGCACTGAAGCGTTGCCACCAACCCATTGTTCTTGCCTATTTCTGTGGGGTACCGACCGGAAGCTTCTCGTCTGCGGTGAGCAGCTCGTCGTCTTCTGGCTCTGGTTGTTGTGTTCTGGCTCTCACCATAGCAAGACTGGCTTCGATCATCACCCAGACCGCGGCGATCAGGATGACGATATCCAGGCCGAACAGCAGCCAGTTGCCCTGGTTGTAGAACTGACCAACCTGGATAATGAGGGCGTAGATGGATACGAACAGCACGAATACCATCGGGATGAGCGCTGGCAGGTACGGCCGCCCCTTGCGCATCAACATGACCACGATGATGCCCAGGGTCAGTGCGGCAAGCAACTGGTTGGTGGTACCGAACAGTGGCCAGATCAGCACACCGCCTGAACCGTCAGCGCCCGCCGAGAACGTCAATGCCAGACACACGCCAACGGCAATGGCGGTTGCTGTGTACATGCCGATTCTTAGGTTGAAGACTTCGCCGATTTCTTGTACGACATAGCGCTGGAGTCGCACCGCGGTGTCCATCGTGGTCGCTGCAAACAGGACGGCCATGGTTGCCAGAATGGTCGAGCTCAACGACTCCGGCAAGCCGAGGCCCTGATTGACGAGCGTGCCACCGGCTTCAACAAACACCTCGACACCGCCATTTTCGAAGCTGGAGTAGATCTCTTCCCAATCGGCCAGTGTGCGGAAGCCCGCCGTGACTACGATGATCGTGCCCAGCGCGAGGAGTCCTTCACCAACCGCACCAAAGTAGCCGACGAAACGACCGTCGGTTTCGCGGTCGATTTGCTTTGCTGTCGTGCCAGAAGAGACGGTGCCGTGGAATCCAGAGATCGCACCACACGCAATCGTCACGAATAACAATGGCATCAACGATGGCGTATCAGCCGGTACATTCTCATTGATTGCCGGAGCCACAACGGTTGGCGTTGCAATCGCGAAGGAGGCGTAAAGGATCCCCAGGCCGATGAACAGCAGCAGACCATTGATGTAGTCGCGTGGCTGCATCAATACCCAGACTGGCAGCAGCGAAGCGACCGCACCGTAAACGAACAAGATGAGGATCCACCAGGTTTCTGCGGGCAGACCCATCAGTTCTTCTGGGAACGCCAGCGGGAAAGCATTCCCAATCGGCACCAAGATACACAGCGCTGCCACACCGACCACCGTGACGATCGGAAGGTTCCAGTTCCAGCGGTACATCGCTTGGCCCACAAACACCGCAATGATCAGCGCGCCCCAGGTTGGGATGACAGCGGTTGGTGAATCGACCAATAGACCTGAGGTCACTGTGGCGAATGCGGCAATGACCATCATCAACAGGAAGAAGATGACCACCAAGAACAGGTTTCGACCGCGCGGACCAATATAGCGCCCGGACAGGGTTCCTAACGACTGCCCTTTGTTCCTGGCAGAAGCCCACAGTGAGCCAAGATCGTGCATGCCGGCAAAGAAGACCGTACCGAACACGACCCACAGAAATGCCGGGAGCCAGCCCCAAATCACGGCAATGGCAGGCCCCACGATGGGTGCGGCACCGGCTACCGAGGTGAAATGGTGACCCCACAGCACAAACTTATTCGTCGGAACATAGTCGGTTCCGTCATTGAACGCATGAGCAGGAGTCTTGAACTCAGCATTGAGTTTGAAAACTTTTTTGGAAAGATATTTCGAATACAGGAAGTAGCCGGCGATCATAATGATGACGCCGATTACCGCCAGCAGCAGAGCGTTTGGACCCTCGTTCACAGAAGACTCCTCAAGGTGGTGATATCTGCCCGGTGTTGTGTGCCACGGATCACGGTAACAGGTAATGTCAGCACGCTTTGAGAGTTACTGTGAGCGACCTCCTTGACTCCTGACGACCGCGCTCTAGCATTGCCAGGGTGTGGAAAGCTCTCGGTGCCCTGTGTGTAGGCCTCTTTATAACCTTGCTCGACCAGTCGCTGGTCGCTGTTGCCCTACCTCGCATTACCGAGGAATTCGATGCCACGGTGAACCAAGCGGTCTGGGTTTCGGCCATCTACCTGCTCACGTTCGCTGTGCCGTTACTGGTCACCGGACGACTTGGCGACCGGTTTGGGCAGCGCAATGTCTACCTGGTGGGGATGGCCATTTTCACGCTGGCAGCCACAGCCTGTGCGTTTGCGCCGACCATTGAACTGCTGATCGTTGCTCGCGCCATCCAGGGGTTTGGCGCCTCGCTATTGAATCCGCAGCCGCTGAGCGTCATCAACCGCATCTTTCCGGTGACCAAACGTGGCGCGGCCATGGGCGTTTGGTCGGCGGTCGCCAGTTCCTCGGGACTTTTCGGCCCGGTCGCCGGTGGCCTGTTGGTCGGTGGCCTCGGATGGCGCTGGGTCTTCTTCTTGTATATCCCGTTCGGCGTGCTCGCCTTCATTCTGGTGGCGTTGTGGGTGCCGAAACTGCCCGCTGGCGTGGGACGCATCGACCTGTTCAGTGCCCTGATTTCGCTGGTCGCCATTCTGGGCATCGTCTTCACTTTGCAACAAGGACCCGAGTTCGGCTGGCCCGGGTGGCTCTTCGGTGTGCTCGTGCTGGGTATCGCCGCGCTGGTGTTGTTTGTGTGGCTGCAACGACGCGCTCAGCGTCTGGGCCGTGACGCGTTGATGCCGCTCGAGCTCTTTCGCTTCCGCAATTTCCGCTGGGGTGCTGTGTCGGTCTCCACCCTCGGATTCACGGTGTATTCGGTCAATCTGCCGATCATGCTGTATCTCCAACTCGGCGCGGGCCTCAACGCCGAAACGGCTGGATTACTCATGTTACCGATGGCTGCCGTCTCGGTGAGTTTGGCACCGTTTCTGGGACGTCTGACGGATAAGCTACCGCCCGGTCGGATCTCGATCATCGGATTGAGTTCGATGATCACCTCGATGGCGTTATTTGCCATCCTGATCATGTCTGAGGTGGCGGTTGGCTGGCTCGTCGTACCGTTGGTATTCCAGGGTGCAGCCAATGCGCTGAGCTGGTCGGCGAACTCTGCCATCTCAATGCGCCAACTGCCCGGCCATCTGGTTGGCGCTGGTTCCGGTGTCTACAACACCTCACGTCAGGTTGGGGCGGTCATCGGCGCGGCAGCAGTCGGCGCCGTGATGCAAATCAGTCTACAATTCACCGGCTTCTCGACTGCGATGGGCCTTTCACTTGTGCTCCACGTAGTCATCTTGTTCGTTGGCCTGTTCGCGGTGTCGCGTTTCCGGCCAGATCTTCCACAGCCTGCCTCGGATGACGCATCAGGCCGTTCCTAAAGATTTCCGACACAGCTCGAGCCCGGCCGATTACGGTCGGGCTCAAGCTGGTTGTTGAATCTTAGCGTCCTGGCTGGAGGAGCACCTTGGTATATCCCGACTCGCGGTTATCGAATCGACGATATGCATCTGGCGCGTCAGCCAACGGGAGTTCTTGAGACACCACGAAGTTTGGCTCAGCACGACCGGCGATAATCAGATCACGCAGCTTATGCGCATACTGTTTAGCATCGGCCTGGCCGGTCCCCATGAACTGGCCCTTCTCAAAGAACCGGCCAATGCGGAACAGCAGCTCGCCCTTGGCCGCGTGCTCATTTGGAGCACCGGGATCCGACGGCAGATAGAGACCGACAATGCCAAGACCCCCGGTATGACGAACCGTATCCACGAGCTGATTCAGCACGATGGCTGGTTGTTCTTCACCCGAGGAGACGGTCGCCTGATAGCCGACAGCATCAATCCCCCGGTCTACACCATAGGCTTGCACCTTGTCGTGAATCTGTTGGGCAGGGTCGCCGTCGTCGAAGTTAATCGGCTCGGCGCCCATGTTTTTGGCGATATCTAACCGGTCTGATTTGTTATCCACAACAAACACACGGCTGGCACCCTTCAGCAACGCTGAATACGCGGCCATCTGACCAACTGGGCCGGCACCGTAGACTGCCACTGTTTCGCCCGGCTTCACGCCGGCCAGTTCAGTCGCGTGGTACCCGGTCGGGAAAATATCTGCGAGCATCGCGAAGTCTTTTTCGTGTTCGTTACCTTTCGGCAACTGGACGCAGTTGTAGTCCGCGAACGGTACGCGCAGCATTTCTGCCTGGCCCCCAGCGTATGGCCCCATGCCCACGTAACCGTAGGCACCACCAGCCATACCCGGATCATTGACGGTCAAACAGAATGCGGATTTACCGGCGCGACAGTTATCGCAGAAGCCACAGGCAACGTTGAAGGGCATGACCACGCGGTCGCCTTTGCTCACGGTGGTGACACCGGAGCCGACTTCCTCGACGATGCCCATGTTCTCGTGACCGAAGCTAATGCCCGGTTCGGCATCGGTACGGCCTTCATACATGTGCAGGTCGGATCCGCAGATGGCGGTGGAGGTTATGCGTACGATGACATCGGTGGGATCCTGAATTTTCGGATCCTCGACATCTTCGACCGCTACTTCATACGGTCCTTTATATACAACAGCTTTCATTGGTTCTTCTTCACTCCTATACGGTGCAAATTCATAGGCTGTGTGATGAACAAAAGATTATTTAGGCGCTGACTCGAAGGCTTGCACGCCGGCTTCGGCCACCGTCTGATCGTTGTCGACGGTGGAACCGCTGACACCAACTGCACCGACCACGGTGCCGTCGTCGAGTTTCAACGGAATGCCACCTGGAAAGGTGATGAGCCCGTCGTTGGAAAATTCAACGTGGTACAGCTGCTCGCCTGGCTGCACCATTGGTGACAGGTCGCCGGTTTCCATATCAAAATACCGGGCGGTGCGGGCTTTTTTCATCGAGATGTCGATGCTACCCAACCAGGCACCGTCCATACGGTTGAATGCTTTGAGATTGGCACCCGCGTCAACAACTGCGGCGTTCATTTTCAGGTCGATCTCTTCGGCGCGACGCATGCAAGCGTCCACGACGGTTTGAGCTTGCTGCAAGGTGATATCAGATTGGTTCGTGGTCATGATGACACTCCTTTCAAGGGTGTTATCTTCTACGAAAAACCAGACGTCGCGACGGTGAGGCTCATCGGTGTGATGCAGCGCAGGTTTCGCGAGCGCCTCTCTACCCATTGTCGTAGCCTGGCCATCTTTCCGAAAGGGCCGAGTACTTCGACGCTTTTGGGCACCGCGCTCGTGACGATTAGAATAGTTGGTTGGTATTGTCACCAGCCCTACCCGTTTCGAGGATCCGCATGTTCGCTACGCCCCGTAAGTTTTTCCGCTTCTTTGCTATTGCCGAAGTCATCTCTTGGACGCTGCTGATCGGTGGGCTCATTTTGCGGGCTGTGCTGGACTGGGATATGGCTGTGACCATCGGTGGTGGTATCCACGGGTTCGTGTTCTTGTCCTATGGTGCGACCGCGGTCTTGATGACGAAAAACCAGCGGTGGGCACCCGGGCCAGCCGCGATCGCTATTGTCAGCGCCGTGATTCCCTTTGCCACCGTGCCGGTGGATGTGTGGTTGCAGCGCAGTGGTCGTCTCGATGGGCAATGGCGTCGCACCGCGACCGCGGATCCGCGAGATCATACCTGGCATGACCGTCTGTTGCGGTGGATCATCAACCACCCGGCGCTGAGCATTCTGATCATTCTTGCCCTGGTCGTGGCCCTCTACGTGACCCTGTTGATCATGGGCCCACCCGTCTAATCGAACCAGCCGGTTTCTAAATCGATGAGCCAGTGAGTTCGCAAGGTGAGCGCCCGCTCGGTGGCGGCCAGGATACTCAAGACCAGTGCCGGGGTACTCGCCCAATCTGGCAGCTTGATGGGCGAGGTAAACGGGTCCACATATTGTTGCGCAAACTCGGTTTCTGTCAGGATCTCAGCCAGCTGCAGTAGCCCGACAGGCAACAGCGTCAGCAGAATCAGGATGGCCACTACACCAATCGCACGACTTACACCCGGTGCTTTCCGCGTGAGTTTTGCTCGCAACCCTTCAGCACTTGCAGGATCTGGTTGCAACACTCGTGACGCGCCATCCTGACTCACGTAGTGCATGCGCTTGAGCCCATAGGCTGTGGCGGCAACTTCAATGGCGCCACCTTCTACGGGCAACGTGGCCGGTAGTTTGGCACGCGCGTGATGTCTGCCGTTCAGATACAGGTCTGCTTTGTCCTCCCAGTCAAAGTAGTCGACACTAACCGCGTAGGTCAGGTCATGCCCCGCATCTGACTGCAGCGGGGCGTAGAACAGGGACCGGCCGAGCAGTTGCCAGAAACGAAACGGCTTGAGCAAATGCCCATCACCCGGTTCGATGTTCTTGCGTTTGCGACCGGCACCCTGTTCCTCATCATCGTTGAAGAAGCCCATTGCCCCGTCGCTCTAGAACGGATACTGCGCAATGGAAGGTCGAACAGTCAGCCACTGCGTTTCGGTGAAGGCGTCGAGGTTCGCCGAAGCGCCGCCAAAGCGTGATCCGGTACCGGAAGCGCCGACACCGCCGAACGGCGCATTGGCTTCATCGCCAACGGTTTGTTCGTTGATGTGAACTTTTCCGGAATGCACCAGATCGGCGAGTTCCATGGCAGGGCCGACGTCACCCAGGATGCCGACCGCGAGACCGTACTCGGATGAATTCACGATAGCGGCTGCTTCTTCGATGCTGCCAAAAGACATCACCGGAGCCACTGGGCCAAAGATCTCATCGGACCACGCCGTATTATCTGCTGCCACATTGGACAGCACGGTGGCTGAATAGAACAGGTCAGTATAATCGCCGCCTGCTTCGAGTTGGGCACCCTGGGTCTGCGCGTTCTGGACGATGGCGTGGACATTATCTCGCTGGCCGGCATCGATAATCGGGCCCAGCGCAACTTGTTCTGCTGAAGGGTCGCCGATGGGCAGGTTCTTGGCCTTCTCCGCCAGTTTCTTGGTGTATTCTTCGACCAGCGATTCGTGGACGAGGTGCCGTCCGGCGGTCATACACACCTGGCCCTGATGCATAAACGAACCAAAGGCGCCCGCCGATACCGCGGCATCCAGATCGGCTCCGGGCAACACGACGAGTGCGTTATTGCCGCCCAGTTCAAGGTGAGCGCGTTTGAGATTCCGGCTGGCGGCTTCGCCGACTTTCCGCCCGGCTGCTGTGGACCCGGTAAAGGACACGATCCGCACCTCGGGTGCATCGACCATGGCGGCACCCGTGTCACCACCACCGGGCAACAAATGCAGGGCGCCTTCTGGCAGGCCTGCTTCTTCAAGAACGCGCGCGATCATGAGCCCACCGGTGACCGAGGTGCGTGGATCAGGTTTCAACAAGACCGTGTTGCCCAAGGCCAGTGCGGGCACGACTGATCGGATGGACAGAATCAGCGGGAAGTTGAACGGTGAGATGACGGCGACGACGCCTGCTGGACGACGTCGTGCGAAGGACCAGCGTGGGTCATCGGTGCTGAGCACCTCCCCCGATGGTGCAGTACAAAGTGCTGCCGCTTCATAACATTCCTGGGCCGCGACGTGCAGTTCCAAATCTGCCTTTGGTGGGATCGCACCGGTTTCTTGCATAATCCATGGTTGGAGCTCGGCGGCATGTTCCTCAAACAGTTGCCCGGCTCGACGCAGGATAGCCGCCCGCTCGGTGGGCTTCACAGCCGCCCACTCCTTTTGTACCTCTGCTGCTCGGGTTGCTGCCGCATTCACGTCCTGCGGGCTCGCCGACCCAATGGAACCAAGTTGTTTGCCGGTGGCCGGCTCGGTAATGTTCAGCGACTCACCGGTGCCAGGCACCCATCCGTCACTGAGAATCTTGTTGTGCCAGCGTGGATCGCCGAGCAGTGTGGAGCCTTCTTGGGTTTGTGCCATGATTCCGCCTTCATTGTGCAGTTGAGTGCGTCTGATTCGTTGCTCTGCCCGAATTATATCGAGGCCAGGTGAGCATGGCCACAGCTGCAGCGTTGAAATCGCGTGAATGACTCTGGTTAAAAGTCGAACGTCAGTGGTCTCGCGAAAAGGCATATCCACCGACGTTCGATTCAGACAGGCTCAACCTGACGAGATTATTCCGTGGAACGCTCGCCAGATTGTGTTGAGTTGCCGTTATTTGGTTCAGATTCTTCACCGGTCACGAGTTTCATGTTGCCGGCTTCAGCTTCTTCTTTATACCAGTCGGTATATTTGGGTGCTGAGGCGTCAACGTCGGTTCCTGCGCCCCGTCCGTCTGGTGAGTGTTTCACCGCAAGCTCGAATTCTTCGCCGTGATCTTCAATACCGCGGATGACCGCGTCCGACATAGCCTTTTGAGCGTAATCGTGACGAATTCTGGCCGGGTCCGTCGACAGGTCCTTCAGGAAGGCCACGACCATCAAAATGAGCACAATACTGAATGGCAGCGCGATGAGATACGTCAGACTTTGCAGACCGGACAGGGCGTCTTCACCTCCGGCCAGCAACATGACCACGGCAATGCCCATCATGGCCAGACCCCAGAACACGACCAGCCCCTTCTTCGGAGCGGGGTTACCTCGCGAGGACATCATACCCATCACGACTGAAGCGGAGTCGGCCGCTGTGATGAAGAAGATGGCCAGCACGCCAATCAGTATGAATGGCGTGATCTCGCTGAAGGGCAATGTTGCAAAGAGGTTGAAGAGCACAGCCTCGGGCGATGCGTCGCCTTCGAAGCCTTCCACCCCGTTGATCGAGTTCATGATGGATGCACCGCCGAAGACGGTGAAGGCCAAGATGAGGATCAGCGTTGGCACGCCCATGGTGACGAGGGCAAACTCTCGCAGGGTGCGGCCACGGGAGATGCGAGCAATGAAAGTACCGACGAACGGCGTCCAAGCGATCCACCAGGCCCAGTAGAAGGCAGTCCACCAGGTCTGAAATTCTACGGTTTCCGGGCCCCAAGACAGGGATTTACTCATCATCGCCAGATAGTTATCGATGTAGTGCAGGATGCCGGAAGGGACCAAGTTCAAGAGGTAGAGCGTCGGGCCAGCAAAGAAGACGAACAAGACCAACCCCAATGTGAGGGTGATGTTGATGTTCGAGAGGTACCGTACACCGCGTGAGACGCCGGACACCGCGCTAATGACGACGCCTGCACCCAAGATACCAATAATCAAGATCAGCACGTTGTTCCCAATGGAGCCAAGACCACCGACAATGGTGACACCTTCACCAATTTGAATCGCAGACAGGCCAAGGGTGGTTGCCGTGCCGAACAGGGTGGCAATAATTGCGAAAATGTCGATGAGTTTTCCAGCGAATCCGTCGGTCTTCGATTTGCCGAAGAGCGTTTGGAAGATCGAGGAAATCAATGTTGGCCGACCGCGACGGAACGTCGCGTAGGCAAGGGCTCCGCCGACGAGTGCGTACATGCTCCAGATGTGCAGGCCCCAGTGATAGCTTGCTTGGGATACGCCCTGGTGAATGGCCTCTCTATTGATCTGAGCTTCTCCACCGGCGGCCTCTTGCATGTTATTCACAGTTTCTTGTTGTGCCGCCTCCGTATGTGGTGGTGGGTCAACAAAGTATGCGAGAGGTTCTGATGGGCCATAGAAGAACAGCCCGACGCCGAGGCCGGCGCCGAACATCATGGCGACCCACGAGAATCGGGAAAATTGCGGCTTTTCGTCGTCTTTGCCAAGTTTGATTTTGCTGTATTTGCCGAAGGCAACATAGAGCATGACGAACAGGCCAACGCCCATGGCGAGGTTGAGCAGCCACCCCATGTTTTCCATGGACCAGGTAAAGGCCATGTCTGCGACGGTTCCAACGGATTCTGGGGCGAATATTCCCCAGGCAACGAATGCGACGATCAGTGATCCTGCGACGGCGAAGATCGTTTTGTCGATGCGGAAGTTGCGTTGTTTGTCGTCAATTCCAACACCCGATAACAGGCCGGGGTGAACGTCTCCTGGATAGAGGCCAAGTGCGAGTGTTTTGCGGCTCGATCTGAGGCTTCCAACAAAAGAGGAATCGTCTCGATGCTTTTCCTCGGGGTTCTCGGGGTCGTCGTGTTTCATGAGTCTCTCCTAGAGATCAACTGGGCGCGAGTGGGCGCAAAAATTTTGAGGTATAACGTGGTGCGCGCTTTAAAACGTGTGCGGGCGAACGATGTTCAGCGAATTCCACAGGGCATGAGCAGTTGGCATGCTTGCGCGAATGTGTCGTAGAAACGAGGCAACGGATGAACGGCTTTCGTCGCGGATAATTTTTCACAGCACACGGCACAGCGCTGTAGTTGATCTCTGGAGTACGTTTTGACTCTGGAGCGAGCCTCGAATGTTCTACTGTACTACTGAGTAGGCCCAGCACTAAATTTGCTGGGTGTCATTTCGAACACAAATGGCGCTGCACAGGGTGGTGCAACGCCATGTGTTCAGGTTTTTGTTGTGTTAGTCGGTTCCAGCATCGAATGCTGCGTGGAGACCGGCAGCATCTTGGGTGGCATCAACGTCGACGTCGGATGCGGCAATCTTTTCTGCGCCGCCCACTTCGAGTTCGCCCATGAGGTCCGCGGTCGGACCGGCCAGGGTGCCCCGGGAGGCGTACTGTTCCAGACGTGCGCGAGAGTCTGCGATGTCTAGGTTGCGCATGGTCAGCTGGCCGATGCGATCATCTGGACCGAAGGCTGCGTCTGCAACACGCTCCATCGACAGTTTCTCTGGCGTGTAGGAGAGGTTTTCTCCGGTGGTATCCAAAATGGTGTAGTCGTCTCCGCGACGCAGGCGCAGGGTCACTTCACCAGTGATGGCGGAACCAACCCAGCGTTGGATGGATTCGCGAATCATCAAGGATTGCGGATCAAACCAGCGACCTTCGTACATCAGGCGGCCGAGACGGTACCCGTTGGTGTAGTAGTTTTCGATGGTGTCTTCGTTATGGATCGCGTTGAGTAGACGCTCGTAGGCGATGTGCAGCAGGGCCATACCCGGTGCTTCATAGATGCCACGAGATTTGGCTTCGATGATGCGGTTTTCGATTTGGTCAGAGACACCCATGCCGTGACGGCCACCAATGGTGTTGGCTTCGAGTACCAGCGCGACCGGGTCGGTGTACTCGATGCCGTTGAGTGCCACCGGACGACCTTCGTGGAAACGTACCGAGACTTCTTCGGTTTTGACTTCAACATCGTCGCGCCAAGCGGCCACGCCCATGATGGGTTCAACAATGTCGAGGCCGACGTTGAGGTATTCCAAGGATTTCGCTTCGTGGGTTGCGCCCCAGATGTTGGCGTCGGTCGAGTATGCCTTCTCTGTTGAGTCGCGGTATGGGTAACCGCGCTCGACCAACCATTCCGACATTTCTTCACGGCCGCCGAGTTCTTCAACGAAGCCGGAGTCCAACCATGGCTTGTAGATCTGCAGGTTCGGGTTCGCCATCAGACCGTAACGGTAGAACCGTTCGATGTCGTTGCCCTTGTATGTGGAACCGTCGCCCCAGATATTGACGCCATCGTCTTTCATAGCGCGCACCAGCAAGGTGCCGGTCACAGCACGGCCCAGCGGGGTGGTGTTGAAGTAGGTTTTGCCTGCCGAGCGCACGTTGAACGCACCGGTTTGTAGCGCCACGAACCCTTCTTCAACGAGCGGCTTTTTCGCATCGATGAAGCGGGCGATTTCGGCACCATACTCTTTGGCGCGGTCAACTACCCCATCGATATCTGGCTCATCGTACTGACCAATATCGGCGGTGTAGGTGCATGGGATAGAACCGTTCTCGCGCATCCACGCGACGGCTACTGACGTATCGAGGCCTCCCGAAAAGGCGATACCAACGCGCTCGCCAACGGGTAGGGAAGACAAAACCTTAGACATAGCCTCAAGAATAGTTCTTTAAGCACCCATTTACCGAATCGTTGCAAATAGCGACCTGTGGTCTACACCGTCATGTCCCAGCAGAAATGACTGCTCTAGACTTGAGGCATGTCGAATTCTGCTGCAGACCAACCTAACCGATTGATTGCCCAGCCCATCGACCAGTGGGGTACGCATGGTAACCCCGCGGTGGGAATGGTGATCGGCTCCGACAGCACTGGAGAACGGTTCAACCTTGTGGCTGCGGGACCCGATGGCGCCGTTGGGTCGGCGGCTTTTCAGAATCGGGCCGATGCTGAAATAGCAGTCAAGCTCATCAACGCAACGCTCGATTCGCCCGCCACCGGTCGGGTGGGTGGTCCTTTCGTGATCTTCCGGAAAGGAAAATTCAAGCAGGGCATCCGCTGGATCGGTTATGACGTGGCGCTCGTTGATGGTGAACCCACCCCGGATACGAATAATCCTCGAGCCATCGTATGGCTACTCCCGGCGTCCGATGAAAAATCGGTCGCGCTGGTGGATACCTCAGACCCTGAGCATTACCGTCCGGTGGGGTTCTTTTTCACCACCGAGGACGCCAACGTGTTTGTTGATGCGATGGATGCGATCGTCGCCTCGATCTCCGAAACCACCGAGGCATAACTTACTGTTCTTTCTCATCAATCTGCGGCACGAACTCTTCCGGCATCTCTTCGACCGGGATGATGACCAGATCGTGGAGTTTCCAGTCCATATCTGCACACGTGGTGCGAGCCTCTTCTAACTCCTCCAAGGACGGTGGGCGACCTTCCGGTGGCACGACGAATGCCTCGGTATGAAAGACCTGCCCCTGAACGCGCATGCGCACGTCGGCTTTGTCGACCCAGTCGTATTCGCGGAGTTTTTCGCGCACATCAGCCATCAGCGGGTGCGGTTTATGTGAATCGCTTTCGGTTGCCCGCGCGTCAATGAGATCGGCTAAGGAGCCTCGAAGGTTTTTGACGCCGTCGTTGATAATGTCAAAGGAAATGATGATCGCCGCCGCGGCGTCAAACCACCAGATACCGGCACCGACGCCTAGAAGACCAACGCTGGTAGCCACACCCGTCATCCACTCGGCTTTATTCATGTCGGCGTCGGCATAGAGCACCTTATTGTGTAATACCGGCGCTAATTTCGCATTGATCCGACCGATAATAAAGGCCGGTATCACCACGACGAGGGAGACGACGATCATCAACCACCCGGCCCACATGGTGATGCCGAAGATTTCTATCAGCCCGATCGCCGGGTGTTCCCCAGCAAAGAGTCCCATGGCTGAATCGACGAGCAAAAAGGTCCCAAACACCAGCAGAGCTACGGCCGCTACGAGGTGACCGACCCCCATGGCGCGGTGAAAGCCGTACGGGTGCTGTGGGGTGGGCTTGAGGCTAATAAAACGAACCGCAACGAGAAATGCGAGCGGTGGCAGTATTGCCAGCGCGTCTTCGATCCATGCGGCTTTCATAGCCTGAGAGTTTCCCGCGACCGAAAAAACGATAACAACCGCAAGGACTTTCGTAACGATGTTGATTCGCTCAACACGTTTGGCTTTGCGCAGGGTGTCTTGTTGCTTCTGGGGCAGATCATGCATCCCAAAGGATGTCGCGCTTTGTGACTGTTTTGCACTCATGGACGCATCTCCTCCGGAACTTGCTGCTCAATATTCTGGTCTAACAGGAACCGTTCGAGGCTCGTCATGAAAGCATTCTCGCCCATCTGCACCGCCATGACGTGCTGGGTAGTGCTCCCGTCGACGCCGATCGATTCGGCAAACGAGGTGGTTAGGCCTGCATCAGATGACCACGGTGATTGACTCGTGAGCCCACCGATGACGAGGTCGAGTTCATTTCCGGAAAGCAGCGTCATGAGTTCTTCTTCTCCGCCTGCTTGCCATTCGACTTCAGCGTTGATGGTGGCTGCATAGTCTTCGATTAGTTGAACTTCGATCCCCTCGGGGTCTGTTTCTCCAGAACTGATGTCGGTCCACGGAGGCTGATGCGAGATGCCAACTCGAAGCGTTCCGCCGCTTATTCTGTTGAGACTGTCACCGGGATCCGCGGGGTAGTGCCCGCCACAACCAACTAAGCCAAGTGTCAGCCCACACGCCACAATCCATTGCATGACCCGGCGGAAAGCGGATCTCTGGGGTTTCATGTGTCCTCTCACGACCTTTCATCACCACGCTGTTCTTGCATATAGCCATGTAGATGGTCCGCGTTTGGCACAGGAGGCCAACATCATTGAGGGGACCATGAAATACTGCTTTCGACACTATACCGCTGTGACTCCCGAAAACAAGGAACCGCATCTTTTACCGGCAAATTCAAAGATTCGCGAATTGTTCTGTCACCACGTATACGTTCCGGTAAAGCCTGTGATCGTGACGTGCCTTATGGGACGTGAGGCAACCGAGAACCTGCGAGAAAAGCGTTGCGACCTGCGCTCAGAAACCTTGACCTGAGTTGGCTCAAAGTGCCAGCGTTGAAAGTGTCGGAACTCCCCATTTTTAGGAGGAAACCATGACGACCGCACGTGAAATCATGACTCCAACTGCCGAGTGCATTGGAGAAAAAGACACCATTACTCAGGCCGCACAGAAACTTCGTGATCTCGAAGTTGGCGCCATGCCTATTTGCGGTGAGGATGACCGCCTCAAGGGCATGTTAACCGACCGCGATATCGTGCTCGGATGCGTTGCAAAAGGCGGCAACCCAGACACCATGACAGCCGGCGAATTCGGCGAAGAAAAACCAGTAACCATCGGTGCCGACGATTCCATCGACGATGCCATTGCGACCATGAAGCAGCACAAGGTTCGTCGTCTACCAGTCATCGACGGCGCTGAGCTCATCGGGATGGTGGCACAAGCGGATATCGCGCGCTCCATTTCTGATGACAAGGTCGGCGACCTCGTTGAACTGATTTCCAGCTAAGCGATTTCTGACCCACATTGGAGGTGCCGCCATGGCAACATGTGATGTATGCGGCAATGAGTACGACAAAGTATTTGAAATTACTCACCAAAATTCGACCGGCGTGTTCGACAGTTTTGAATGCGCCATCGCCGGTATGGCTCCGCAGTGTGCCCACTGTGGCACCAAGATCATCGGGCACGGCGTAGAAGACGCTGAGCAGATATACTGCTGCGCGAACTGCGCTCGAAAAGCAGGACAATCTCAAGCAACTGATCGAGTCTCATAGTTTCTAGATCCGAGATGAATGGGTGGCGACTTACGAGTCGCCACCCATTGTTTCGGTTACGCACCGCCGGCTTACGCCAGGTTCTTGTCCAACAGTGCCGCTAACTGTTGTGGCTGCTCTAACGGCAACAGATGGGCCGCATTTTCTATGACAGCGGTGGTTCCCTCATGGACTGTCGAAGCAATGTGTTCGGCGTCGGCCACGGTACACATCTGGTCTTGGCCTCCAGCCACGGTGAACAGTGGCAGACTAATCTCGTGGAGCCGTGCGCCGGCATCATAGTTGCCGAGCGCTTCGCACAGTGCCGCATAACTTTGATCGTCGGCAGATTTCAGCGCCTGTTTTTGCACTTCAAGTTTGGTGTCATCCTGGAAGGTATCGGAGACCCACAGGGAAGCCGAACTCTCCACCATGGATTGGGTTCCCGAGGTTCTGGTGACCTGGGCTCGCTCCGCCCAATCTTCGGCGGTCCCGATTTTCGGCGCAGAGGCCATCACCGCGATGCCGTCAAAGACGTCAGCGTGTTCTATCGCTAGTTCCAGTGCGATCTGGCCGGAGATCGACAAGCCTGCGAAATAGACTTTCGATTCACCCCGGATGGTGCCGGTGTGGCGAAGATTTCTGACCAGCTCGCTGACCGCGTCGGCGAGCTCTGCAATAGAAATCGCCTCGTGGCGGGCGGGTGATTGACCGTGGCCTGGCAGGTCGATGCCAATGACTTGAAACCGATGCGTCAAGTATTGGGCCATTTCGGTGAACAACCCGTTGACCGATGTGCCCATGCCGGGCCCCACGATCAGAGTGTCGCGGACCTCTGGGTCGAAGGAACCGGATTCGGTCAGTCGGATCACTGCAATGTGCGGGTTGGCCAAGGTCAATCACTCCACTGTTAGCTGATCAATAGGGCTGGCTCCTCCAGGATAGCTGCCACATCTGCCAGAAAGGCACCCGCCTCAGACCCATCAACAATCCGATGATCGAATGAGCCGCCCAGGGTGGTAACCCAGCGCGGTTCGATCTTGCCGTCAACGACCCACGGCTGTTGTTTGATTGCACCGAACGCGATAATGGCGGATTCACCCGGATTGAGGATCGGGGTACCGGTATCGAGACCGAGCACACCGACATTGGTGATGGTAATGGTGCCATCGGCGAGTTCGTTCGGTTGGGTTTTGCCATCCCGAGCTCGCTGTGTCAGCTCCTGAATCGCTTCGGCCATGCCCAATTGATTCAGCTCGTGAGCGTTTTTGATATTCGGGACGAGCAATCCACGCTCCGTAGCGGCTGCCAAGCCGAGATTGACGTGGTGGTGCAGCGTGTAGCTGTCACCGTGCCAGGTGGCATTGGCTTCCGGAGTGTTCTTCGCAGCCTGTGCCACGGCCATGGAAAGAACCAGCAGTGGTGACACCTTCACGTGTTCGAAGCGGGGGTGCTTCTTCAAGGTCTGCAGGTATTCCATGGTTCGGGTTGCATCGATCTGGCGGAACACCGAGATGTGTGGCGCCGAGGTGTAGGATTCGGTCACCGCTTTGGCGGTGGCTTTTCTGACGCCGGTCACCTTGATGGTCTCCGATTGTCCCTCAGATGTCGCCGCCGATGGGGTTGCTTGTGCCGTTGGGGTGGCATCCCGAAGGACAGCGTGCACATCGGCACGCGTCACCTCACCGTGCTCGCCGGTGGGGGTAATGGATGTCAGGTCCAGACCGTTGTCCTTGGCCAATTTCCGAACCGGTGGTTTTGCTAAGACCTTGGTAAATAAGTCGCTCTTCGCCGCCGGTGTGGGCGCCGGCTCGGGCTCAGGCTCCACAGGAGTTTCGGGCTCGACTGGTATTTCAGTTTCAGCTGGTGCAGTGGGGCGGCGTCGGCGACGACGTGTGCCCGGTGTATCGTCCTTGGGCCCCGATCCCACGAGCGGTGCTTGGGATGCTTCTTCTTCGTCAGCGGAAGACGTGACCTGAATAGCGATGAAGTTGTCACCGACGTGTACGGTGTCACCAACTTGCGCATAGAGTTCTTTCACCTCGCCGACCCAGGGACTGGGGATTTCGACGAGCGATTTTGCGGTTTCAATTTCGGCGATGACTTGGTTGACGGTCACGCTATCGCCGACCTGAACCATCCAGTTGGCAATGTCTGCTTCGGTGAGCCCTTCGCCCACGTCGGGCAGGGTAAAAATCTTCATGTGGTCTCCTTGCGCAACGTTTAGTAGGTGAAGGTTTCATCGACGGCGTCCAGGATACGATCTACCGAGGGGAGATAATCCTGTTCTAACCGCGATGGCGGATACGGCATGTGGTAGCCGCCTACCCGCTGCACCGGAGCTTCTAAGCTCAAAAACGCGTGTTCCATCAGTCCTGCAGAAATTTCTGCACCGAAACCGACGAACGTCGACGATTCGTGCACGATCACAGCGCGACCCGTGGTCTTGACCGCCTCGGCAATGGTTGCCATATCCAGCGGTGAGAGTCCGCGGATATCCAACACTTGCAGATCGTAGCCATCTTCAACGCCAGCTTCAGCCGCAGCCAATGCGGTGGAAACCTGTGGCCCCCAGGCCAGCAGGGTGCCATCGGTACCAGGACGAGCTTCAACGGTCGCGAAAGGATCCTTAGTTTGCGCGTCGAAGTCGACTTCCCCGCGGACGAAATAGTGCTTCTTCGGCTCGAGCAACATGACGGGATCTGCAGAACGAATTGCAGCGCGAGTCACCCAGTACGCATCGTGCGCATTGGAGTACGTGACGACTTTGAGCCCCGCCGTGTGCGCGAAGTAGGCTTCTGGCGATTCGCTGTGGTGCTCGACGGAACCGATACCGCCCCCGTATGGCAGGCGAATGGTCACCGGAAATTGCTGGGCGCCACGGAAACGCGAGTGCATCTTGGCCAGCTGGGAGACGATCTGGTCAAACGCCGGATAGACGAAGCCGTCGAACTGGATCTCGGCGACCGGAATGAACCCGGCCTGAGCTAGCCCGATCGACGTGCCTACAATGCCGGCTTCGCCCAGTGGCGCATCCACAACACGGTCTGAGCCGAAGCGGGCGGCCAAACCTTCGGTGACGCGATACACGCCACCCAGCGCACCGATGTCCTCACCTTGGATCAGCACCCGCTCATCGGCGGCAAGCTCATCAGCTAGCGCACGGTTGACCGCTTGGCCGATGGTCAGTGTTTTGGTTCCTGTTGAGGTCTCTTCAAATACGGTGGTCATGATGCTTGCTCGTCTTCCATCCAGCGGTCGTATGCTGCCGATTGTGTTGCCACGAGCGAGTGTTCTTCGGCGTAGACGAGATCGAATTTCTCGCGCAGTGAGACCGTATCGTCAGCATCAACGATATTTTCGCGCAGGCTGGCGGCGAGCTGTTCGCCTTGTGCTTCGACCTCATCGAAGAATGCATCCGTGTAGTCAAAACGACGACGCAGGTACTGTTCGGTGCGCACCATCGGGTCGGCTTGCGCGTACTGCTTTTCTTCTTCGCTGGTGCGGTATTTCGTCGGATCATCGGCGGTGGTGTGGGCGCCCATACGGTACGTGTGTGCCTCCACCAGTACCGGTCCCCCGCCACGACGTGCGTGGTCAACAGCGCGGTCCATTACGGCAGCGGTGGCGATCGGGTCGTTGCCATCGACAGCGAAGCCGTCAAAACCATAGCCTTCGGCACGTTTGAACAACGGCACCTTGGACTGGACTTCAAACGGGGTGGAAATAGCCCAGTAGTTGTTCTGAACAAAGAACACCACGGGGGCATCGAATGAGGCAGCAAAGACCATCGCTTCGTGGATGCCACCTTGGGTCGATGCGCCATCCCCGAAACAAGCAATGGCGACGCGGCCTTCTGCTGCGCGGCGAGCATCAGTCCAGCCACGTTGTTGCTGGGCAATGCCCCAGCCGAACCCTGCGGCGTGTGGCACCTGTGCTGCGAGCACGACGGTGTAGGGCTGCATGTTGTAGTCATTGGGATTCCACCCGGCATGAACTGCGCCGCGGAAGAAATCGAATACGTTTTTGTCGGGGATACCACGGCCGCGTGCCATGACGTGTTCACGGTAGGTCGGAAAGATCCAGTCGCGGTCTTCTAGTGCGGTGACGGCCCCGGCTTGTGCGGCTTCTTGCCCCAGCGATGGAGTCCACAGCACGAGCTGGCCCTGGCGTTGGAGATGGACACCCTCTTGGTCAATACGACGGGTGTTGGCCATAAGGCGATACATTTCGGCCACCCGCTCGTGGTCAATTGCGGTGGCATCGTCAAGAAAATCTTTGGCGCTGTCGGTCGGATCGATGTATCCATCGGCAGACAGCACGCCGATGGCTTCTTCGGGCAATTGGTGCCCGGTAGGCGAAGAAATTGTAGACATATGCAATTCTCCTGGTGAGAGAGGAACGCTGCGTCTTGGGGTATGAAAACGCAACGAAATGTTCGTAACTTACCTTCATCGTACCCAATGGTGGCGGGCGTCGGTGAGGCTCATCACACACATTCTACACATCCAAGACTGCACATATGTGCAGGTTGTTATACGGTGAAGTCGCAGGCTGGTCAGGCGTGTATTTAGCGCAGAAATACGCGGCATCGACCACTTCACTGCCACCGAGCCAATGCATGACCACCGAGTTGCAACCGACTCGAAAAATTCATGGAATTTCTCCAGTATTCGAGTACTGTGGGCGACACCGTTGAAGCGTGAGATAAGTCATGCTTAACATTTCAGTCGAAACGGCGTTTCGCTCACCGATCGACCTGTCGTCAACGACCGGAGCTTCTTTGTAGACTTGGGCGACTGTTGCTTTTCCTGAAGTGAAAGGAATACACAATGACGGCTTCACAAGATGTGCTCATTGCGGGTGCAGGGCTGATCGGCCTGTGTACCGCATATTCATTGGCACGAGCAGGTCATCGCGTTACACTGATCGACAAAGACGAGGTGGGCTCGGGAGCCGCTCGCGGTAACGCTGGCGAAATTACCCCGATTCAAGTCACCCCGATGCCTGAACCAGAACAGCTCACCGAGATCTTCAAGGGCGTCACCTCGCGACGCCACTATCTCAACATTGCTCCCGCGGCAATGCCGCTACTGTCTGCTTTTGGCGCGGGGTTTATGTACAACACCATGCCGGCCAAGGTGCGTCAGAACACTCGCAACCTCGATCAGTTAGTTCGGGGCGCATTCGCAGCTTTTGACTCATACCATCAGGACGGCATCTCGCTGGACGGCGGTGGGTACGGCTTCTTGAACAACAGTGCCTCTGTTGACGAGTTGCAGAAGTTCCGGGACAAGCAGGTACAGCGCGCAGATCTGTTCGGCACTGAGCGTCCGGGCCAAATCATGTTGGACGGCGATCTACATGATTTTGAGTCCGTGTTAGCCAAGCGCGTTCGTGCTGGCTATGTCGCGCATACCGAACGCTATATCGATCCGCGCCTCTTCGTTGATGAGCTCCATGAGAAACTGCTCGAGCTGGGGACGCAGATTCACGAACAGACCGAGCTTGTGGGCATCGACAACAACAGCGCCACGCTGCGCACTCCAGCTGGCGACATCACAAGCGGTTTCGATAAGGCAATCGTGGCCACCGGCGCGTGGACCACATCTAAAATCGAGGGGCTTGCGGGCATCCGCCCCGCATATGTCACGCCGGGCACCGGGTATTCCTATCACGTGCAACCAGACCGGCTGCCGGGCTACCTGCTGGCCTCAATTGATCGAAAAACACTTGGTGTCCCGATGTCTGGCGAACTGCGGGTCGTGGGCTTGATGGACTTCTCGAGCCAGATCGAAGAATTTTCCGCACAACGCGTGGACCACCTGGCATCCCAAGCCTCGGCATTCATACAGGGCATTGACGGCAAGCCGCGTTTTGATGAATGGACCGGGCCTCGTCCGATGACGCCAACTGGGCTCCCAATCATTTCGCCACTCAAAGCGCACCCGAATGTCATTGTGGCCACCGGTCACAACATGCACGGACTCTCGTTGGGACCGGTCACCGCCGAAGTCGTAGTGTCAATGGTCGAAGGCAAACCGGGTGTGGTCGCCGGTTCGCAGATCGATATGAAACCATTCGCGCTCTGAGTTAGAGGTGCTGTTGTGCGAATTCGGTTGCCACCTGGATCAACCGATCATTGGCTTCGACTTCGCCAATGGAAACCCGCACACCCTCTGGCGCGAAAGCGCGCACTGATAACGCTCGCGCGTCACAGGCGTCGGAAAATGCTTCTGCCTTGTCGCCCAGCGGCAGCCACACAAAATTCGCTTCGGTGACCGGCGGCTGGTATCCCAGCTCGTCAAGGGCCTTCCACACGCGGTGTCGTTCGAACACCACTTTTTCGGTGTTGTCCAAGACTTCGTCCAAATTTGAGAGGGAGGCGTAGGCCGCCTGAGCACTCAGAGTCGAAGTAGGAAAAGCAGAGAGCACAGTGTTCAATGGTCGAGCAATTTGTGGCGGCGCAACAGCATATCCAACCCGCAGATTCGCCAAGCCATGCGCCTTAGAAAACGTTCGAAGGACCGCAACATTGGGATACTCACGGTAGAAATCCAGGTAGTTGTCGACGCCATCTCGGCGGACGAATTCGAGGTAAGCCCCATCAATAACCACCAGAATGTGCTCTGGGACGCGCTCCAAGAAGTCTCGCACAGCTTGGTCGGTGAGCACGGTGCCGGTTGGATTATTTGGCGTGCACAGCACGATCATGCGGGTGCGATCGTTAATAGACGACAACATGGATTCTAAGTCGTGTGTGCCGTTGTCCAACAGCGGCACTTGGATGTCGCTGGCTCCCGCGCTACGGATGACGATTGGGTAGGCCTCGAACGAACGCCACGGGATGATGACTTCATCCTCAACCCCGTCTTCGCCTGTGCCGGCGAAGGTTTGCACCAGAGCGGTGAAGATACCCAGCGAACCAGCACCCACGGTGACATCGTCGACCGGCACATCATAGGTTTCGCCGATCAGGTGACGCAGGTCAGCATACGTGGTTTCCGGGTACCGCTGAACGGTTGTGGCGGTGGCAGCTGTCACGATCGCATCCGTTGCAGCCTTGATAGGCGCATACGGGTTTTCGTTGGAGGCGAGTTTATAAGGGGTCAGTCCGGGCGTTTCCACCGGTGGTTTGCCTGCCTGGTAGGCGGGCAGCTTGTTGAGCACAGCACGTGGGTAGACAGCAGAAGAATCCATGGCACTAGTCTAGCGACGAGCCCGAGTCGAATCGCTCACTGACGCAACACCACTATGCTGCGCCGAGTCGAGCCAACATCGTATCCACACCTTGATGCAACGTGGCAGCGATGTGAGCTTCATCGACCTCTTGCCGCGGATAGACCACAGCCAAGGTTGCTGGCAGTTGCCCGGCCGCCATTAATGGCACAGCAACTGAGCCGACCCCTGGGATCACTTCATCAAACGAGGAGGCATAGCCATTCTGCCGGGCCTCTTCGAGATCTGCCTGGGCTTTGTCGGACAATTCAAGGCCCTCGATATCACTGCGCTGCTGTGCCGTCAGGCCAGACAGTAACGCGACGCCGGGGGCACCACGATCCAGATGATGCCGAGTCCCCGGATGCTGCGTTACCGCATGTGAGGTGGTCGCTTCGACCGTCATCAAGGTAAAGCAATCAGCCCCCTGGGCCACAGCGATAAAGCATGACATCTCGAGCGCGTCGGCAATTTTGGTCATGATCGGCAAGCCAACGGTTTGGAGCGAATTTTCAACTCCCCGCGCTAAGTTGGTTAAGCCAGCGGCCGGATGGATCCTCCCGGCGTCATCCCGTCGCACCAAGTAGTGAGCTTCCAACGTGCGCAGGAGACGATATGCGGCAGAGCGGTGCACACCGAGCTGTTGAGCGACTTCGCCAATCGAGAGCGGTGAGTCGGCAGCACACACGACTTCAAGCAGTTCAATTCCCCGCGATAACGTCAGCGACAGACTGCCTCCGGCAGTATCAGACATCACAACTCCTCAGCAATCCGATTTGTCTTTCCTCACACCTCGTGTGTAGGCTCACACCTAATAGTTCACTAATTGAACACAGAGTTCAAATATAGAACATTCTAAGTTTCTTGAAAAGTTGCGAACCTCAGGAGTTAAGTCATGCAATTTCATCACCACGGATATATCTCCACAGACCCACGCGTGAAATCAGCCGCAGGCGTAGGCCTGGATCGCCCGGATGAGCTTCCGGACACCATGGATGTGATGATCGTCGGTTCTGGTCCCGCCGGCATGACGACCGCAGCAACGTTGTCGTCCTACCAGGATGTGCATACCCGACTAGTGGAGCGCCGCGATGGCCGCCTGGTCCTCGGCCAAGCCGACGGTATTCAGGCCCGCTCGGTCGAGACCTTCGACTACTTCGGTTTCGCTGACGAAATCACCAACGAAGCCTACTGGTTGACCGAGATGAATTTCTGGAATCCAGATGAGGAGAACCCAGAAAACATTGTGCGCACTTCACGCACGCTGGATGACCCAACCGGCATCTCCGAGTTCAAGCACTTGATTGTGAACCAGGCCCGCGTTCTGGACTACTTCGCCGAGTTCGCCGAGAACTCCCCAACGCGTCTGAAGCCAGACTACGGCTACGAATTCGTCTCGCAGACCATTGACGAAGACCAGGAATACCCAATCGAGGTCACCCTCAAGCTCACCGCTGGACCGCAGGAAGGCGAAACTCGCACGGTTCGCACCAAATACCTGGTCGGCTCCGAAGGCGCGCACTCCCCTGTGCGGAAATCCATTGGCCGCACACCAATTGGCGACAAGTCCGACCACGCCTGGGGCGTCATGGACGTGTTGATTGAATCAGATTTCCCCGACATCCGCACCAAGTGCGCCATCCAGTCCAACGACGGTGGCTCCATCCTGTTGATTCCTCGTGAGGGTGGCTACCTGGTTCGCTTCTACGTCGACCTCGGCGATGTCGATCCCAACGATGCCGGTGCCGTTCGCAAGACCCCGCTGGAAGAAATCATCCGCACTGCCAACAACATCCTGCACCCCTACACCGTTGAGGTCAAAGACGTCGCATGGTGGTCCGTCTACGAAGTCGGCCACCGTGTCACTGACAAATTCGACAACGTCGATGAGGACGAAGAGCACGAGAAGAACCCCCGCATCTTCGTCACCGGCGACGCCTGCCACACCCACTCGGCAAAAGCTGGCCAGGGCATGAACGTCTCCATTCAGGATGGTTTCAACCTGGGGTGGAAGATCGGACAGGTTCTGTCTGGTTATTCTGATCCGTCCCTGCTGCACACCTATTCCGGTGAACGTCAGGAAGTCGCGCAGAACCTCATTGACTTCGACAAGAAATGGTCGAGCCTCATGGCCGCCAAGCCAGAGGATCTGCCGTCCAAGAACTACGTCGCAGAGTTCTACGAGAAGACCTTCGAGTTCCCTGCCGGTTTCATGACCGAATACAAGCCATCGGTTTTGACCACCGATACAACCCACCAGGATTTGGCCAAGGGCTACGAAATTGGCAAGCGCTTCAAATCCACCAAGGTATCTCGAGTCTCCGACACCAACCCGCTTCAGCTGGGCCACCTGCACGAAGCTGATGGTCGCTGGCGCATCTATGTATTCGGTGACGACAAGGCACCAAACGATGCCGCGAACAAAGCCAACACCTTCGGTGAATGGCTGGGGACCAATGCCAACTCGCCGGTCATCAAATACACCCGCGAAGGCGAAGACATCAACAGCGTCTTCGATGTGAAAGTCATTTACCAGCAGCCGAAAGAAGAAGTTGAGCTGATGGAAACCCCACAGATCTACCGTCCGGTGGTGGGTCCCTTCCAGATCACCGACCTGAACCAGGTATTCGCCACCTTGGCTGATGACAGCATCTACGAAGACCGTGAGATCTCTTCAGACGGTGCGATCGTGGTCGTCCGTCCTGATGGGTATATCTCAACCGTTCAGCCACTGGACGCGACCGAGGCCATCGCTGAGCTGTTCGACGGTATTTTCACCCAGCAGAACTAGTTCGAACCTGTAAAAAACTGGCGGCACCCTTTTGGGTGTCGCCAGTTTTTCGTGGGAGGATAACGTTATGAGTTATCTTCTGAGAACCATCGTCACCGCAGCCTCTTTTTGGGTTGCCGCCTGGATTCTTCCCGGCATGAGTCTCACTGCCGACACCGGCACACCCGACACCGGCGAATCCATCATCGCCTTATTGTTGGTCTCGGTCGTCTTCGGGCTCATCAACGGCGTCATCCGTCCAATTGTCAGCCTGTTATCGTTACCCATCACCTGTCTGACACTAGGACTCTTCACCCTCGTTATCAATGCGGCAATGTTGTCATTGACCGTCTGGGTCACGTCGTTTCTGCCAGTGCATGTCACCATCGATAGCTTCTTCTGGACCACCATTCTGGCAGCGCTCATCATTGCACTGGTCTCAACGATTGGCAACCGGCTCATTGCCTCGGTGGCGCCGATCAACGATTAATCTGCAAGATTTCGCACGGTTCCCGTCGTCCAGTCAGGCAGAGGACGGACAGGAATAATCTTTTGCGGCGCGGCTGGTTCTGACGAAGAACGTTCAGATCTCTCGGACTGCATCGGATGGTGTGGGGGCGCGGCCTGTTGGCGGTCCAACTTGAACTGTTGGATTGCCACGGCCCCGCCCATTTTTGTTTCGATGTTCTGCAGCGGGATGTTCGTCGCGTGCTGGACTTGGGGATCGTTGAGCGCCTCACCAAGCTGCTGATCAATCAGGCCGATATTATGTTCCGGCCCAAAAATCCCCGCTTCAATGTCTTGCTCGGGGTACCCCTTGACTTCAATCGTGGTCCGATTGATTCTTCCTTCGTTGCTCGCTCCCGTCAGTGCGGGAACCTTGTCATGCTCGTGATCAATATGCACAAAGTTCGTGGCAAAATCATCGGTTCGTCGATGACCAGTGGGTGCTGCGACGGTCAGTACATCGGAGACGTTGTACTTGCCTTTCATTTTGTCGCTCATCGCGACGTTCAATGCATGGGTGCCCCCTTGGCTATAGCCCATCGTCATGATCGTCGCTCCGGCCGGTACACCAGCCTGATCCAAGATCTCCATGGTGGCATCTTCGACGTGTACGGAATCGGCAACAATCGACTCGACGACTCCGGTGGCCCCAAAAGCAGCATCATCCTGAAGCAGCCCAAGTGGCCCGTCATCATCGTCGCCGAGTGGGGTGGTGCCAGAATAGAGCACCACATACGCATCGCTGCCATCATCCTGTTGAATTTTCGCAACCGTCACGCCGTCTTCTTCGTATGCGTAGTCTTTGAGTAGCTGCATGGCTTTGATGGATCCACCGTTGGTCAGGGAGTCTCGATCCTGCCAGCCATTTTCGCCAGGCTGTTGAGTCACATTTGTGGTGTTATAGGGTGCGAGGTTCAGCATCCCAAATTGACCAACAGTGTGGGCGAGCACCCCCAGTGTTCGCTCAGCCGGCGGGATGTCCCACATATTTTCATCCAGGTCCATGGTCCAGCTGATCACGTTGCCCGCAACGTATTTCGAGCCGGGGACGAGTCGATTCAGCCCGGTGAATCCGGCTTCCACCCCTGCCCATACGCCATCGACGGTGCCGCGCACAGCAATCTCATAGACGTCATTGGGGACGTTGAGATCGGTCGCGATGCCGACGATACTGAGCACAATTGCTGCCGGCGTCGCAGCAGCATTGACCATGGTCGTAATGCGTTGTTCGGTTTCAAGATAGGCAGCAATCGCAGCATCCACGCCCGTCGACAACAGCTCGACCTCCCCGCGCATGGTGACTAATCCAGCGGACAGGGCCACCGTGTTGGCTCCAATAAACGGTCCCTGAGGCGTCATGATCGTCACCCCGGACAGGAGCCCACCGGCAACCACAGCCTTGCCAGCCAGGTTCATGGTCTGTTCGGTCGCTTCTTGGAGGTGGCCCACGCCTAGCTTGAGTTCGTCGAGATTCGCACGCCAATGCGTGGGTCCACCGGTGACGTTTGCCCTCATGAACACACCCGCCCAACAGCTGAACCTGCCACATCTCCCAGTGCCGCCCTTCCTGCCGCCAAGAGTGACTGCAAAGCTGAAATCATGATCCGCAGTTCGTCGACCCCTTGACTGGCCAGCATGGCCGTATCCATAGCTGTCTCTTCCAAGCGTTTCGCCCGTTCTTGGCCCAGTCCTACGGCATGCCGGAACGCATTGCCCGCAGGTGAATGCCACTCCAACTGGTGGGTCGTAGCCAATTTGCCGTGGACGTCTTCGATCCCTGCGCAGACCTCACGCAAAGTTTGGACAAGCTGTTCCAAGACCTCAATCTGGGAGGCCACCATGCTCAGCCCCGCCTCAGCGACGGAAGGATTCGTCACGAAATCTTGTACCGCGCTCGAGGCCATCTCACAGGCACCATCTGCCACCCAATTGATACCCGTCCCGATCTCTGCCATCGTCGGGATCTCAACCAATGCCATGGGGTTCCTCCTTCGCCGCTCATTGGTTTTCGTGTCGTGGCACCACAGTAGAAACTTCCGCCCGGCCGCAGAGCAACGCAGTGTGCAATTGTGGATAAGCACTATTTCGATGCCAGGTGTGGAAAACCGACCCCGAGTTGAGAACATGTCACGGGTACGACATTGTGGCTGAAGCATCGCGACGGGTGGCAGAATGAGACTATGACTGAGAATTTGCGCGTGCGTTTGGCTGATACTGATATTCCGTTGGGCCCGTTGGATGGCCGCTACCGTGGTTATGTTGCCGATCTGGTAGATCATCTCTCTGAGGCAGCGTTGAACCGCAACCGTGTTCACGTGGAAGTCGAATGGTTCATTCACCTAGCCGACGGCCAGGTCGTACCCGGGTTAGAAAAACTCACGGATGCCCAGCGTGATGGCCTGCGCGCAATCGTCACAGACTTTGATGAAGCATCGGTAACCGAGCTGGCCGAAACCGAAGCGGTGACGGTTCACGACGTCAAAGCCGTCGAGTACTTCATCGCCAACCGTCTCGAAGGTCTCGGACTGGGGCACCTCGGCTCGCTGGTCCACTTTGCGTGTACCTCAGAGGACATCAACAATCTCTCCTATGCACTGGGTGTACGGGATGCGATCAGCGATGTGTGGGTGCCTGCCGCCAAGAAGATGGTCGACGCGATTGCAAACGTAGCCAACTCTGCCGTGGAGACACCCATGTTGTCGCGCACGCATGGTCAGCCAGCCACCCCGACCACCCTGGGCAAGGAAATGGCGGTATTTGTGCACCGTCTCAACCGTCAGCTGCGCCGAATTTCCACGCAGCAATTTATGGGCAAGATCAATGGGGCCACCGGCACGTATGCGGCTCATGTGGCTGCTGTCCCACACGCCAACTGGCCGGTCATCGCTCAAGACTTTGTTGAGGGCCTCGGGCTGACGTTCAATCCGTTGACCACTCAGATTGAAAACCACGACTGGATGTCGGAACTCTACGACGACATCGCGCGGTTTAACCAGATCCTGCACGGCTTTTGTGTCGACGTGTGGAGCTATATTTCGATCGGCTATTTCGCTCAGATCCCAGTGGAGGGTGCAACCGGTTCGTCGACCATGCCGCATAAGGTCAATCCGATTCGCTTCGAAAATGCCGAGGCCAACCTCGAGCTGTCCAACGCGCTGTTGACCTCCCTAGGATCCACACTCATTGAGTCCCGCTGGCAGCGCGACCTCACCGACTCCACGTCGCAGCGCAATATCGGTGTGGCCTTTGGCCACTCGATTCTGGCCCTGAACAACGTGACGCGTGGTATGGCACAGCTCGACGTTGCAGAACCCGCTCTGGCAGCAGATCTCGACACCAACTGGGAAGTGCTGGGCGAAGCGATCCAGACGGTCATGCGGGCCGAGGCGATTGCCGGCACCGAGGGCATGGAAAACCCCTACGAGCGCCTCAAAGACCTAACCCGCGGCAATCGGGTGGATGCTCAACGGATGCGCGAATTTGTCGGCGAGCTCGGCCTGTCCGAAGCTGCCGCACAGCGGCTCAAGGACCTCACGCCCCAGACCTACACTGGACTGGCCGCCGAACTAGCCCGCGAACAATTAGACAAATAAGCGTTACCCGGTAGCTCCGGGGGCTAATGCGGAGTGGGCGAATTCGGTCGACACGTTGATGTTGACCATCGCCACACCGGTGCCGCGCTTCAGCCAGTCACCAAATGCTTCAAGGTCTTCCAACGTATCGACGGTGATACCGGTCGCCCCCATGGCCTCGCCAATCGCGGCGAAATCCATCTGTGGCAGAACCATGGCAGTGGGGTCTGCCCCCACGGCTGCGTACTGGTGAATTTCTGCACCGTAGGCGGCGTCGTTGATAATGATGACGGCCCCGTGGTCGGTGGTTTCAATAAACGTCGCAAGATCGGCCAGTGCCATCTGCCCGCCGCCATCTCCCGAAACACAGACCGTAAATTTCTCGGGGCTACCAATCGAGGCACCGACCGCTGAACCGAAGCCGAGGCCAATGGATTGAAACGCGGTCCCGACACCGACGAATGAGGCTGGATCGGGTAGGTCGACGCGTTCACCGAACCAGGACATGAAGTGTCCACCGTCGACCACGATCTGACGATTCTGGGGCAGGATGGTATTCAGCTGCGCAGCGACATGCCGCGGGTTGAGGCGGTCGTCTGCACCGTAGAACGGTTCTTGGTCCAGCGTATCGATGCCGCACAAGTCCGCTACCTGATCACGGTATGTCGATGGCTGCGGATCGAGGGCCTCCACCGCCTGAAGCAGACGCGGCAACACATCGGTCAGCTCTCCAAAGACCGTGGTGGCCTGCGGCAACGTGAGGTTCCAGGTGGCGTTCAAATCAATACGATATATGTTGTCGGTGCCAAAGAGTGTGCCCTTGCGGGTTTGGAAGTTATTGCTGGTGGCACCCAGGATTAACACCATGTCCGCTGCACGCACGGCCGGCAAACGGTATTCGGGGGTGAACCCGCCGGCAATGCCCAGGCTATGGGGCGAACCGGTCACTTTGGCTGCGGTCAAAGAGTGCATAAAGACCGCGCCGACGGTGTCCCCCAAGATCTTGGCGAGCGAGCCGGTGTCAGAGCGGACGACTCCCCCGCCGGTCAAAATCAGCGGACGCTCAGCGCTCGCCAGCGCCTGGGCCAAAGTGTGTATCTGCTCATCCGAGACTTCCGGACGTGCAATGGGCTCATAGGTTCGGGGAGCTGGCTCGTCGGTCACCGTAGCATCGCTGAGATCGTGCGGGATCATCACGACCACGGGTTCTTGGCCGTCGGAGGCCATATCGAAGGCTCGGTTGGCCACCTCGGCCACGTTCTGCTCGTTGATCGTCAGCACGGGGATGTTCAACCCGAACGTCACGGTCTGCTGGTCAATATCGAAAGGACGACGACCGGTGGTTGGTGCGTCGCCGACAATCACCACCATGGGGATGCGTGCCAACCGAGCTTCAGCGAGACCGGTAGCCATGTTGGTAAACCCGGCCCCGTACGTCGCAGTAGCGACGGCAAGCTTGCCGGTGGCACGGTAGTAGGCATCTGCCGCAGTGACTGCTGCGACCTCGTGACGCATGGAGGTAAAGGGGAATCGGGCCGAGGTCAGCGTTGAGATCAGGTCGACGTTGCCATTGCCGATCAGTCCGAAGACCCGGTCGACTCGCGCGGTGATGACGTCGGCGAGGACGTCGGCAACAGTGACGTGTTGTACCGGTGATTGCACCATGATTACTCTCCTTGACAAGCTATACTGTGACCACCTTCACCCAACAAAGCACTTAGATCAAGTGAATTAAAAAGTCTTGAGCACAATGCTCTACATATCGTGCAAGAAAGTCCAAAATGTCAACATCAAACCAAAAACGTGAACTCGACGCCCTCGACGCGAAGATCCTGCTGGCGCTGATCGAAAAGCCTGACGCGACCATCGTGGCGCTGGCCCAGCAGTTGTCGGTGTCGCGCAATACCGTCCAGGCACGGCTCCAAAAACTTGGCGGGGACACGCTCGAATCGTTTCAGCGTCGAATCTCACCGCGCTCGCTCGGCTATGCGGTCACCGCATTTATGAACGCCTCGATCCGGCAGGGCTATGACAAGGAGACGATGAAGTCGCTGGCTGAGATTCCGGAAGTCATCGAAATTTTTGCCACGACCGGGGATGCTGATTTGCGCATCACCGTGGCTGCCCGCTCGACCGACGACTTACACCGGGTCAACCAGTTGATCCTGGATGTGCCCGGTATTGTACGGACCTCCACGTCGGTCGTGTTACGCGAATTTTTAGGCTACCGCACCCATCAGTTGTTGGAACGGCTGCTGGACTAATTACTCGTCGTCGAGCAGGAATGCACCGCGGTTGGTGAGCGCGTAAATGAGGTCGTCCTGGGTGACGATGGACTCCTTGCGCATTACAACAGCCTTGGCGGCAGATTGCGCGGCGATGGTCAGCTCGGCCTGTGATAAGCCTTCAAAGTACTGTTCGTAAATGTCGACTTCGTTCATGACGGCCTCTGGCGCACGGTCGCCTAGTTCCGAACGAACAATGCGCATCGCTTCATTTGGTGTTGGCAACGAGAAGTTCAGCACGGTGTCGAAGTGGCGAAACATCGAACGATCCAGCACCCCTCGTCGATTGGTAGCGGCGATCGCGATCGACCCCTTCCCCAACACATCAACGAACAGCAAGAACGCCTTGAATACCCGACGAATCATCCCGGATGAGGTGTCATCACCGATCGTATCGAACACATCAAAGAGGTAGACGGCGCGGCGACGGGCCAGACGATCGAAAACTTCGCGCAACGAGGGCACGTCTTCTTCGGCCGAGTACACGTTGAGCAAGTTATCGAGGTAGACGGTCACCAGCGGGAGCCCCATCTCGGAAGCAACGACCTCAGCGGTAGCCGTCTTGCCGGTTCCGGCAGGCCCCTCCATCAGGAGGCGGTGCGCCGGAGTGAATCCGAAATCTCGCAGCAGCGCGGCGTGCTCGTGCTCATCGAGCAGGTGTCGCACGCGTTCGATGAGCTCAAACGATATGGTGAGCTCATCAAAAGTGGAGTCTGGGCGAGACACCTGGATAAATTCTGCGAGGTCCGAATCGACATCGACGCCCAAATCGTCATCATCGACGGTCTGGAGTTCAACGGCTTCGTCTCGTGCAGCTTCAATCGCTTCGCGAATCTCGGAAGCAGCGTTGCGCCGTCCTTCGGTGAGTTCACGGTGTGCAACATCTCGTGCGACCGCATAAAAACCGTCTTCATCGCCAGCAGCGTGATTCGCCACCATAGCAGCTATGTCGTGGCTTAAACCTGACATTGTTGTATCAAATCCTTGGAAAAAATCAATCTGTGCGATACTACCATCAAGTATAGTAAGCGTGCTGACCACGTCGAAAGGTGCCATGACTTTTGCCATCGTTGCAGCCCTTGTCGGTCTCGCTTTTCTCGACGCCTCGACGCTCTCCACACTACTCATTCCGCTGTGGTTGTTGTCCCGTGAAGGTCCATTTCAGCCGCGCAGGCTCGTCACCTACATGATGGTTACCGCAGGGACGTATTTGCTGCTCGGACTCGCGGTGCTCGTATTGGCCAACCAGCTGATCCAACCGTATTTGCAAACGCTGCAGGGACCACTTGCCCAGCGACTGGCTCTCGGGCTCGGTGTCATTGTCATGGGCATGGGTGTCATCGGACTGATTCGAGGGCGGCGCGAAGCACAACCTGGCCCCTCAATGATGACGAGACTCCGCGACCGCGCTCTGGCCTCCAATACCTCCGTGGCCACGTTGGCGCTGTCCGCCATTGTTGTGGAAGCGGCGACTATGTGGCCCTACCTGGTCGGGATCAGTCTCATCGCCGCCAACGGCCCGGGGTTACCGTTTGATATTTTGTGGCTCGGACTGTACAACGTCATCATGATCTTGCCCGCTGCTATCTTGACGTGGGCGCGCGCCAAGTACCCGGGGCAGACTGATCTGCTGCTGACCAAAACCCGCGAAACGATGACATCTACTGGCTCCAACTTCACCGCCTGGCTCGCCATCATCGTCGGCGCATGGATCGTCATCGCTCAGCTGCTCTAGCGGCTCTACTAGACTGACAGCATGCCTTCCGAACCAGCGCCACACGTGCTGCCCAGCTCGCCAACATATCGTGCGGAGATCCCTTGGCGTCAGATCAGCCTGTTCATTGTCATCACGTTTGTTGTCACCTGGCTGGTTGCGCTGCCGCTGTATCTGGCTGACGCCACGACTGTTCAGGCGCTCTATCTGCCACTGTCACTGGTGATGATGGGGGTTCCGGCGCTCGTGGCCTGGCTGATCGTGCGAAGAACACGTCCTAAGGGGCAACGCGCAGCGACACTGGGCTTCAACCGGCACCGGCCTCTTCCGCGATTCTTTGTCTATCTGGGGCTCGCGTTTCTTCTGCCCATGGTGATTGCGTTACTCAGCTTGCCTATTGCGTCAGCCATGGGGCTCTACAACGCTGATTTGACGAACTTCGCTGGTCTGCAACAACTGTTCGCTGATGCCGGTGTGACCGGTATGCCCGTGGAAATCATTTTGGTTAACCAGGTCATCAATGTGGTCCTAGCGGCATGGTTCATCAACTTACTGCCGGCGCTGGGAGAAGAGATCGGTTGGCGCGGTTGGCTCACGCCGCAACTGCTGCCCCTAGGTGTCCTCCCTACAATTGGCATTACCGGCGTGATTTGGGGGCTATGGCACACCCCGCTCATCCTGTTGGGCCATAACTATCCGCATTTGCCAGGATGGCAGGCCGTGGTGTTCATGGTCATGTTCTGTACACTCATCGGGGGCATCCTCGCATGGCTCGCGATCCGCACGAACTCGGTGTGGCCCGCCGCGCTCGGGCATTCCACTATCAATGCCATCGGTGCGCTGCCACTGCTGTTTTCCGCAGAGCCGACCTTTGATTCCGCCCACGTTGGTATTACCGGCACCACCGGGTGGATCGTCGCTGCAGTCATCTTGGTCGTGCTGCTGGCTATCAAATCGTTCAAACCAGCGCCGACACCAACCATCGACCCGGCAACCGCGTGGCCAGATGATTACCAGGCAGAAACACAACACCACCCTGACGCAAAGTAGCCCGAAAATCTTCGCAGATTTCCGGGCTCTTCGACAGCGAGGGTTATGGGGTAGGGATACCCCCGTTGACGTGCAGCGTCTCCCCGACCACGTAACTGGATTCTGGTGACGTCAAAAACACGAACGCGGGTGCGATTTCGGCAGGCTGGCCAGCGCGACCAAGCGGGGTGTTCTGACCGAAGTGCGGTAACTTCTCTTTGGGCTGTCCATCAGAGGGCTGGATCGGCGTCCAAATTGGTCCGGGCGCAACAGCATTGACTCGTATACCTTTCGGCGCCAGCTGTTGGCCCAAGCCCTTGCTGAAGTTATTAATCGCTGCCTTCGTCGACGCATAGTCGACCAAAACTGGGTTGGGGTTATATCCCTGAATCGATGTGCAGTTGACGATAGTCGATCCTGCAGGCAGGTGTTTCAGGGCTGCTTTGGTGATGCGGAACATGGCATGAATATTCGTTTCATAGGTCTCAACCCATTTCTCATCCGACAGCTCTGTGACATCTTCCGAAATCACCTGTTTGCCCGCGTTATTAATCAACGCGTCAAGACCCCCAAGCTCGCGTACTGTATCTTCGACAAGCTGCTCGCAGAAGGCTTTGTCGCGGAGGTCACCCGGCAGGGCAATGGCTTTTTGGCCAGTCTGACGAATCACATCAATAATATGTTGCGCGTCTTCTTCCTCTTCGGGAAGGTAATTCAGAGCAACATCGGCGCCTTCTCGTGCAAACGCGATCGCCACCGCCGCGCCGATTCCTGAATCAGCACCGGTGATGAGCGCCTTACGCCCCTCAAGTCGTCCGGTGCCGCGGTAAGACTCTTCGCCGTGATCGGCCTTCGGGGTGATCTCGGCATCAAACCCTGGTTCGGGTTGATCTTGTTCCGGTGGAGAAATCTGACGGTATCGTGTTACCGGATCTTGGAAAGATAGTTGATCTTGGGTAGTCATTACGCGCACTCCTCTAGTAGCCGTTACGGCTCGTGAATCACTGAATGACGGTTAGGAATTTTTGGACGTCCGTCGTTTACTTTCTTTCTCAAGCGCATCGACCAATTCGTCTTTGGTCATCTTGGAACGCCCCTCGATCTCGAGCTCTTGCGCTTGATCGTAAAGGTGTTCCTTCGTCGCATTGGCATCCACACCACCAGCAGTTTCACGATTCGTGTCCTGTCCGCCCTCACTTTGTTCATCTGACGGACCGGAGGACCCGGATTTTGGTTCCCACTGATCACCCACTTTCTCGTGGGTCTGTTTGAGTGCGTCATACGCTGTGCGGTGTGCGCGTTCTTCATCACCGTATTGATCCATAGCAGAGTCATACGCTTTGGAGAAGGTACGCTGCGCTTTCTCATCCGAACGTTTCAGTGTGTCAGGAAGTTCTGATTTCTTCGCATCGCCTGATGCATTTGTTTTAGGCATGGCACCCGACTCCTTTCGGTAGGCGATCCATGTGCAGTTCACGCTAACACCGCAGATTCCGAACAAAAAGACCTCTGCGACGGCACGGTCGGAACACCGCGAGGAGGACCTCAAGACTTGCGGATCGTTGCCGTGTTCCAAGCGTTGAACAACATTTTCGACCTGGGTTATGACTGGCCGTCGCTCACCATGACCGGCTCGCAGTCCCAAGCAAAATGCGCTTTGCTTCAGCGGAAAGGGTTTGATTTTCATCAGAATTCGAAAACTGCCCCGCGGGGATGAGTTGTGTTCAAACGCGCTGTTGATCTTTTAAGCTGACGGCAACGCACAAAAACTGGTGCGCCATGGAAGGAGTAAAAATTATGTGGCTCTTACTAATCATCGTCGGTATTGTCATGGTCGTCTTCGGGGTCATGGTTGAAGCCGCTCAGCTCCTGATCTGGCTTGGCGTGATCTTAGCGGCCATTTCAGTCATCATGTGGATCGTACGGAACGTCTCCAGAGCTGGAAAAGGCGTCTGACGAAACCGTACCTGCACTTGTTCATCAGTACATAGCCGAATAATTCAATACCATTAGCAACGCTTACACCAAAGGCCACGGAATATTCCGTGGCCTTTGTGCTCTGCGAAAGCGGCTAAGCGAATGCGCCGTACCCGGTAATATCGCGGCCGACCAGCAACGCCTGGACTGACTCGGTGCCTTCATAAGTGTGGATACCTTCAATGTCGGCCATATGTTGGATGACACCATTTTCAATCAGGGTGCCATTGCCGCCGAGCATGTCCCGCGCATCAGCAGCAATACGACGAGCAACACGAGTGTTGTTATACTTCGCTAACGCGGCCTGGGTCGGTTGCAGTGTGCCTGCTGCTTCAAGTTCTGCGATCCGCACCATGTACAACTGCATGGACACCAGTTCTGACAGCATACGGGTCAAGCGTTCTTGCACCATCTGGTGTTGTGCTAAATATTTCCCGAACTGTTTGCGCTGTGTCGAGTACGCGACTGCGGATTCAAAGACAGCGGTCGCGTGGCCGAGAGCAGACCAGGCAACCCCGATACGCGTTGCATACAGCACCTTGGATACATCACGGAAAGACTGGATCCCAGGCAGCACGGCATCTGCTGCAATCTTGACGTCATCATAGAAGATGTCGGCCTGGTCGATGGCGCGCAGGACACCCTTATGAACAATCGGGGTACCTGTGTAACCCTCGGCGTCTTGGGGAACAATAAAGCCCCTGACTTTGCCGTGGTCTTCTGCACCTTCATCATCGACGCGAGCGAACGTGATCGTAATACCGCCGGCGGCACCGTTACCGATCCAACGTTTGGAACCGCGAACAATGTATGAGCCGTCCTCTTGCCGAGTCGCGGTGGTTTCCAGGCCGGTCGAGTCGGACCCATGATCGGGTTCTGTGAGTCCGAAAGCCGCTGGGATCTCAACGTCGGCAATCGGTTTCACGTACTGCGCCTTCTGCTCGTGCGAGCCGAACATGGTGATGCTGCGCAGTGCAAGTCCGCCCTGGACAGCCAAGATTGTCCCCATGGAGCCGTCAATGCGAGACAGTTCCATATTGACCAGGCCAGCCGCCAGCGGAGAAATTTTTTCTACCTCTGGGTGCTCGACACCATCATTGATGAGACCCGCTTCGCCCATCGCGCGGGCGATTTCAAGCGGGTAGTGGTGGTCGTTCCAGGCCTGGCGCATGGTCTCAACGTGGGCTTCGCCGAATTCGCGGGCACGCTGCCAGATCGTACGATCGGCTTCTGGGACGTCGGCAAAGACGTCGTAGTAGTCAATGTCTAGGGCATCGGTGAGGTGATATTCCGGCTGCTGGCTACCAGGGAAGGATGTGGTCATGAGACCTCTTTCAAAGAGACGGACTATTTGAGACGTACTACTCAATCTAGTCGGCTTCATGTCTCAAGAACATTTCATGAACTGCGGGTATCGGGTATTTCGTTAGTCAGCTCGACTGAACATCCACAACCCGATGATTGCCCCGAGGGTTTTCACAGAGCCCAGCCCGATGAGCATCCAATGCTGGGTGGTGACACCGCCGCCCCCTGTGGCAATGCTGATAATCGCTGCACCGGCCAGTAAGAGTCCTACGATCAGGGTGAATACCCAGAGGACTTTGATGCCGGGTGCGTGTTTACGCATTACTCATCTTCGGCTGCGAGCTGTCCGCATGCGCCGTCGATTTCTTTTCCTCGAGTATCGCGCAACGTGGTCGGTACGCCTGCGTCGTTGAGACGGTCAATAAATTCTTGAGTGACGTCTGTTTCAGATGCCGTCCAGACAGAACCTGGTGTGGGGTTGAGCGGAATCGGGTTGACGTGCGCCCAGCCTCGACCGCGAGCGTTGATCTTCTTGGCGAGCAGATCAGCGCGCCAGGCGTGATCATTCATGTCTTTAATCAGTGCGTATTCGATGGACACGCGGCGGCCTGTTTGCACGTAGTAATTATATGCGGCATCTAGCGCCTCATTGGCATCCCATCGGGAGTTGACCGGGATCATTTCGTCACGCAGTTCGTTATCTGGGGCATGCAACGACAGTGCAAAGGTCACGGGGATGCCTTCGGCCGCCAGCTTGTTGATGGCGGGTACCAATCCGACGGTAGAGATCGTGATGTTGCGGGCTGACATGCCGAGACCTTCGGGGGCTTGGTCGACCATGCGGTGGACGGCGTTCATCACGCGACGGTAGTTCGCCAGGGGTTCACCCATACCCATGAACACCACGTTGGAGACCCGCTCGATGTCACGGCCACCCTCGGGGGTGCCGAGTTGACCGTCTGCGATGACACGGTTGGCGGCAATGATCTGGTCCACGATTTCCGCTGTCGACAGGTTCCGGGTCAAGCCGGCCTGTCCGGTCGCACAGAACGGGCAGTTCATACCGCAACCGGCCTGCGATGACACGCACAACGTAATGCGGTTTTGGTACCGCATCAACACGGATTCAACCAGCACGCCATCAAAGAGTTTCCACAGGAATTTGATGGTCTGACGGTCTTCAGTTTCGATTCGGCGCACTTCGGTCAGTAACGGCGGGAAGAACGTTTCGGCCAGCTCGTCGCGTTTGTCAGCCGGCAGATCCGTCATCTGGTCAGGGTCAGTGGTGTAGTGGCTGAAGTAGTGCGTCGACAACTGACGAGCACGAAATGCCGGGAGCCCGAGTTCTTTGACCTTTTCTTCACGCTCGACCATGGTCATATCCGCAAGATGCTGTGCTGGCTGGGTGACGCGTGGCTGCTTGAATTCGAGTTTTGGACGACCCTCGGCATCGGTACGCTGCGTCCAGCCTTCGGTCCGTGGCCGTACCTGCGGGCGCTCCATCCGCGGACGAACGCCGTGCTGGGCAAGGCGGGCACGCTCATCGGCGAGCTGCTCAACCTCGGGATCCAAGAATTGTTTGCGCGGCGGATTGAGCTTCAGACGACCAGCACGGTCAGTCTGAGGCTTCATTGGGCGGGTACCGGGTTCACGAGGAGTATACTTCTGAGCCATTTGTCATATTGTCTCACACGATATCGACATACGATAATGGGGGTATTTTAGTTCTCTGGCCGCGATAGCCTCGTCAGTGCTGCGTATCACATTTAACGGTAGGCTGGTGCCATGACGACGATACTTGCTTCACGCCCAGAAATTCCCGGCGAAGAGTTCTCCCGGGTGGCCATGACCGACGAAACCCTCGAACTACTACAGAAACTCAGAGGCATCCACGGAGACCTAATGTTCCACCTCTCCGGCGGTTGCTGTGACGGCTCCTCGCCGATGTGCTATCCGGTCGATGATTTTCGTACCAGCGCCCAAGACGTCCTGTTAGGCACCTTCGAAATGCCAGCCACCGAGCACCTCCCCGCCTCCGAAATCGGGTTTTGGGTTGGCAAACCACACTTCACCTATATACGCGGTTCGCACATCACCCTGGATGTGGTCGATGGTCGCGGCGCCGGCTTCTCGGTGGAAACACCCGAAGGAAAGCGCTTTCTGATGCGCTCCGCACTGCTGCCGTCATGACCCTGATTGAGCAGCATCCGCACAGTAACCCCGCCGACCAGGCCTACCAGCGGGCCGTGGCCGCGGCCCATCAGAAGCTCACCGACGCCATCGTAGATTCCACACACGTGCGATCAACGGTCACCGAATCCTGGCGGCGGTGCTTACAGCTGCACCACACCCCGCAGACCGTGACTACGCCGGCAACTATTGCGTCGCACACGCTGGCCGACTATCGCAAAACCCACCCCATTGCAGCGGTGCTGCCGATGGTGCAAACCTTGCTCGCTCCGGCGCATGATGTCGGACTGATCACCGCGATTTCCAATACCGCCGGGCACCTTTTGTGGGTCGATGGAGCATCAAGAACGCGAACGCGTGCTGAAGATATCGGGTTTGCTCCGGGGACCGACTGGTCTGAAGCATCAATGGGCACGTCGGCACCGGGCGCGGCACTCTCCACCGGAGCCGTCGCCCAAGTCGCAGGCGCAGAACACTTCAGCCAGAACGTGCACGATTTTTACTGCAGCGCGATTCCTCTGCGACACCCCTCCGGTGGGATCTTGGGCATGCTGGATCTGACGGGCTCAGCGACTGCGGTGACACCACTTGCCCTGGCCATGCTGCGCAACACCGCCAAGGCCATCGAACAGTTCTGGGCCACTCACACCTTTCCGACGGCCGGAGACCATCTCGCACCCGATGCCGTCTCGGCTAGCCCACTGATCGAGGTCGCAACCGGATACGGCGGTCGCCTGGGCGACCTGCGTCTGTCGAATCGTCACGCAGAAATTCTGACCCTGTTGGATTGGCACCACACAGGGTTCAACGCGACACAACTAGCGCACCAGCTCTTCGCCGAGCTGCCACCGGAACATCTACGAGCGCGACTTACCACAGTGCGCGCTGAAATCTCGAGACTGCGCAAATTCCTAGATCACAGCCACTACCCCATCACCCTGCTATCGCAGCCGTATCGTCTCGACGCACACCGAACAACCGATGCTGCCGCAGCCATCGCAGCACTCCACCGCGGAGACCTGACCTCCGCCCTCCAACTTGCCCCGAGCGACGTCCTGCCAGAATCAGAGGCTCCGGGCATCGTAGCAATTCGCCAACACGTGGCCGTCACCCTGCGTGAAGCCGTGCTGGCGGATGCGAACCCCGAACAACTGTGGACCTATTTGGGTCGCAGTCAAGCCGCCGAGGACGTCGAAGCGTGGATGTTGGCACTGAAAATCCTGCCGCCCCACAGTCCGCGCCGAGCGGTGGCAACCGCAACACTGCAGCGCCTCGTGCACTAGGCCCCGCATCAACACTGGGGGTGCAACGTTGATGCAACCCACCCAATCCTAGAGTGATATACACCACTTCAAGAATCGTTTGACACTCTAGGAAGGGCACCACCATGACCGTCTACGCAAATCCGAACACCGACGGCGCGATCGTCGACTTCCAATCTCGCTACGACCACTACATCGGTGGCAACTGGGTGGCCCCTGCCAAGGGCCAGTACTTTGAAAACCCCACCCCGATCACAGGCAAAACATTCTGTGAGGTCGGCCGCGGGACCGCCGAAGACATCGAAGCCGCATTGGACGCAGCACACACCGCAGCGAAAACCTGGGGCAAGTCACCCCCGACCGAACGCGGCGCACTGTTGCTGGCCATAGCGGACCGAATGGAAGCAAACCTCGAGAAAATTGCAGTGGCCGAAGCCTGGGACAACGGCAAAGCAGTCCGCGAGACCCTCAACGCCGATATTCCACTGGCCATTGACCACCTACGGTACTTCGCCGGAGCCATTCGCGCTCAAGAAGGCAGCCTGTCGCAAATCGATGATGACACAGTCGCATATCACTATCACGAACCCCTTGGAGTGGTCGGCCAAATCATCCCGTGGAACTTCCCCATCCTCATGGCAACCTGGAAGATCGCACCGGCACTCGCCGGCGGCAACTGCATCGTGCTGAAACCAGCCGAACAGACCCCCGCGTCCATCATGCTGCTGATGGAACTAGTCGGAGATCTCATCCCACCGGGCGTGCTGAACGTGGTCAACGGGTTCGGGTTGGAAGCCGGCAAGCCCCTCGCATCCTCGCCACGCATCGGCAAGATCGCCTTCACCGGCGAAACCACCACCGGCCGCATGATCATGCAGTACGCCACCGAAAACATCATTCCGGTCTCCCTAGAGCTGGGCGGCAAGTCCCCCAACCTATTCTTCGGTGATGTCATGGACGCCGATGACGGCTACCTGGACAAGGTGCTGGAAGGGTTCACGATGTTTGCTCTGAACCAGGGTGAGGTCTGTACGTGTCCATCTCGGGCGCTGATTCAGGAAAATATCGCCGATGACTTTTATGACCTGGCCATCGAACGCGTCAGGGCAATCAAACAGGGCAACCCGTTGGACACTGACACCATGATGGGCGCGCAAGCGTCCAACGATCAGTTTGAGAAGATCATGTCGTATATGGATATCGGCAAGCAGGGCGGCGCAGAAGTACTCATTGGCGGCGAATCAGTCGATCTCGGTGGTGAACTGTCCGGCGGCTATTACGTCCAGCCAACGGTCCTGCGCGGCACCAATGACATGCGGGTGTTCCAAGAAGAGATCTTCGGACCGGTCGTGGCAACCGCGACTTTCAAGGATTACGACGACGCTCTGTCGATCGCCAATGACACAATGTTTGGTCTGGGCGCCGGCGTCTGGTCGCGCAACGGCAACATCGCTTACCGTGCCGGTCGCGATATTCAGGCTGGACGTGTGTGGGTGAACAACTACCACTCCTACCCCGCACACGCAGCGTTTGGCGGCTACAAGATGTCAGGGTTCGGCCGTGAAACCCACCTGATGCTGCTCGAGGCATACCAGCAGACCAAGAACCTCTTGGTGTCCTACAGCGAACAGCCGCAGGGATTCTTCTAAAACCTCACCTCAAAGAACATGGTCGCCGAGCGTACGGATCGGCGACCATGTCGCGTTTACTCTTCCCGGTCATCTTCGTCGAGCGGCTCAGACATCTGCTGATCCGCCCAGTCCGCTTCACTCACGGAAGTAGCGCGGGAGTCCAGCGGCTCAAACTGCTCGTCGTCGGTATCCGACGAGAGTTCTTCAATCAGTTCTTCTTCGGGAATCTCCAGATTCGGTTCCTTATGATCCGCAACCATAGCGACTCCTTTCGAAACTACCGAGACCGGACAGGTTCGGCACGACCCATTTTATAGAAGTAGGGCCGATGACTATAGGCCTCAGCGACAATCCGATATTAGGGTGGTGCATGTGAGCATGAGGAAGCACAAGAACCTTCCACGAACGAAAGAGCACTATGACCAACCGCGACATCTTCTACACCTCAGATATCTATGACGACTTCGAAGAACAAGTAGCCTCGCTGGATCTCCAGCTGCAGAACCTGGGCGGCCACCGCCAGTTCCACGGACGCATCCGCACCGTGAAATGTCTCCACGACAACGGACTGGTCAAAGCCATCGCCGATGAACCCGGCAATGGGCAGGTCCTGGTCGTCGATGGTGGCGGCAGCCTGCGCACCGCACTCATGGGCGGCAACGTGGCCAAAGCATTTGCTGATAACGGCTGGGCCGGAGTCATCATTCACGGTGCGGTCCGCGATCGACACGAGATTGAAGAACTCCAACTCGGCGTCAAAGCACTCGGCTCGAACCCACGGAAATCTGCCAAAAACAACATCGGTATACGCGATGTTCCGGTGACGATTCACAACGTCGAGTTCATCCCCGGTGCCATGGTGTACGCGGACGAAGACGGCGTCATCGTCGATGCCCGTGATGTTTCGACACAGTAATCACGCCTAGCCAGTCTCCGCCCTCGTGGATAACCTTTAAGGTAGCCGTCCAAAACTGCAGCCGCGGAACGAGGACTAGGAGGGAGACCTACAATGGCACAAAACGTCGCAGAAAAACTGATTCATTCTCATCTGGTGAGTGGTACCCCCGAGGCAAGTCATGAGATCGGGCTATCAATTGATCACACGCTGACCCAGGACGCGACCGGCACGATGGTCATGCTCGAGCTGGAAGCACTGGGACTGGACCGGGTGAAAACCGAATTATCCGTCCAGTACGTCGATCACAACCTGCTCCAGACCGATGAGAAAAACCCCGAAGATCATCATTTCCTACAATCTGCGGCCGAGCGCTATGGGCTGTGGTTTTCAAAACCGGGTAATGGGGTATCCCACCCGGTGCATCAGGCCCGGTTCGGGCGACCTGGAAAAACCATGATCGGCTCCGACTCACATACATGTGCTGCTGGGGCGATCGGCATGCTGGCGATTGGTGTCGGTGGGCTCGAAATTGCTATGGCCATGGCCGGCGACCCGCTCTACGTCCAGATGCCTGAGATCTGGGGCGTGGAGCTGACCGGCAAACTGCCCGACTGGGTGTCCGCCAAGGATGTCATCCTAGAGATGCTTCGCCGCCACGGCGTCAAAGGTGGGTCCGGTCGAATCATCGAATACCACGGTGAAGGCCTGAAACACCTGTCCGCAATGGATCGGCACGTGATCGCGAATATGGGCGCCGAACTCGGCGCGACCACCAGCGTCTTCCCCGCCGATGAGAATGTCCGCGAATTCTTCAACGCCGTGGGCCGCCCGGATGAGTTCACCGAGTTACTCGCAGATGAGGGCGCACAATACGACATTGAAGAACACATCGACCTCTCGACGCTGGAACCGCTGATCGCCAAACCATCATCACCGGGCAATGTGGTGCCGGTGCGTGAAGTCGCCGGTGAGGAAGTCTTCCAGGTCGTCGTCGGCTCATCAGCGAATCCGGGGCTGCGCGATTTCGCGGTCGTCGCCGAGATACTCAAAGGCCGCCAATCCCACGACCAAATCTCCCTGGATATTAATCCCACGTCGCGTGAAATCCTCATGGATCTGACCCAGGGCGGTTGGACGTTCGATTTGATTAGTGCTGGTGCGCGTATCCACCAGTCCGGCTGTATGGGCTGTATCGGCATGGGCCAAGCTCCAGCGGTGGGGCGCAACAGTCTGCGCACCATGCCGCGAAATTTCCCCGGCCGTTCGGGAACCGATGAAGATGCGGTGTGGCTATGTTCTCCAGAAACCGCGGCAGCTGCAGCATTGACCGGCAAAATTACCGATCCGCGCGACCTCGAGATGGACTACCCGACCGTCCAGCTTCCCGGCAAGTACAGCGTCAATACTGACATGCTGATCGCGCCACTTGAGGAATCCGAGGCACGCGAGGTTGAACTCGTCAAGGGCACCAACATTAAATCCCTCCCTGAATTCGACAAGCTACCCGACGACATCGACGTGCCGGTGCTGCTGCGGGTAGGCGATGACATTTCGACCGACGAGATCATGCCCGCTGGCTCTCGTGTTCTGCCGTTCCGCAGTAATATCCCGAAGATCGCCGAGTTTGTGTACATTCAGGTCGACGATACCTACCCCACTCGCGCCGGGGACTTCCCCGGTGGGCACGCGATTGTTGGCGGCGACAACTACGGCCAGGGATCTTCGCGTGAGCACGCCGTGATCGCGCCCCGTCACCTCGGGTTACGGATTGTGATTGCTAAATCCTTCGCGCGGATCCACTGGCAGAACCTGGCAAACTTCGGAGTCCTCCCGTTAGAGTTCGCGCACCCAGGGGATTACGACCGGATTTCACATGACGATGTCCTGCGGTTCAGCGGGCTTCGAGAAGCACTACGCAACGGCAACTCAGTCACCGCAGAGTTGGACGGTGAACCACTCGAATTGCGTCATCGGTTGTCCGATCGACAGGTAGAAATGGTTCTGGCTGGAGGCCGTATCCCACAGCGTGCCGCACAAAACACCGCAGATGAAACAGCGGGAACGACAGCATCTGATCGGCCGCGTGAAGAAATCAAGCCCGCACAGCCCGAAGGTTAATGCGGTAGAGACTGATAAAATTGTGGGGAGTTCGGAGGTTCACATGGCGAAGCCAATCAACATGTCGAGTCTGCAACTGAGGCCGAAGCAACCGATATCATCGGGTTCGCTGATGCGGCACTCGGTGCAGCTGGCCATGAGGTGACTGACCCGTATTTGAAGGACCTCGCCTGGCAATTTGCTCGCGGTGAGATCTCCGGGGGGTGCCTCTATCGTTTTTGTCAAGCGGCTTCTGAGAAGTTTTTTGCAGTAACTGTGGCTGTGGGGTCTTGGTAGAAAGTGCCGTCTCGGAGCA
>NZ_BAAGSP010000021.1:0-58394 GCF_054782375.1 Yaniella soli | reverse complement strand
GAAGTCGAAACCGACTACCACTGGACCGAAACCGACACTTCGGCGGCAGCCTAGAAATGAAAATACGCAGACCCTCCACAAAACCCGGGACTTGACAAAACCTATTTTTTCTTCGTACTTTGTGCAATTAAACGAGCTAAAATATCGGCCCGTCGTTCGATGACGATGCGCCGGAGTGCACCCGCCGCATCCTGGTATTGCGCCAACCATGCGTCGATGTTTACCAGGATCGGGTGTTTTACTTGAGCTGCCGGACCGCCCTTGACGGGTTTGTGAGTCATCGGGAAGAGGCCGTTGATGGTTCTGGTTGCTAAATTATTCGACCGTGATTCCCAGATGCTTATCAAGCCCTCCAGCAGTGTTTGGAACTGTTCGGCCATAAATTCTGGCTTCGAGGTCGCCAGTCCTCGTGCGGTGGCGGTGATCTGGGCATTGGATAATGGTGTGTCGCGCGCATCAACGCCGTTGAAGACTTCAAGCCACAGTTCGGCACGCAGCGCCAGGTCGGGAAGTGCTGCGACAGCTGTGCGATACCGCAATTCGTTCGTCGCGGTATGGGCAGCAGCCAATTCGTCATCCAGGCGGGCCAAATCAAGGCGACCCAGCGATGCGAGACTCGTGAGCAGAAGCCATTTGAGCTCATCGTCGATCTGCAAACCGGGGGAGAGCTCGGAGGATTCGTCGCCTGCAAGTAAAAACGTGGCTTCGGCGGCCAGACTATCTGTGCCTTCTGCCAACTGTGCAAGAGCTCGTGCCGCCGAGCGCTGCCGATCGGAACCCGCCTCGAGCACCACGAGCGCATCCATCAAGGCCGTGCCGAGTTCTTTGGTAAGACGCTTCCGTTGCGATGCAGGAGCATACGCCTTGAGTGCCATCACGGCTTGTTCCAAAACACGCGCATGCATGGAGACATCGACAAGGCTATCGCCCAGTTTCGCCACGGCTCGAACAAAGTCTGCGGCTGGCATTTCGGCTTGTCGCACCATGGTCCATAGAGACGACCACACGGTGGCGACCGCGGTTGATTCGGGGTCACGGATTGGATAGTTGGTCACTGCGTCCAACGATGACTCGTCAAACGCGACCTGAGCATACGTCTGGTCGTGGTCATTTACTACAATCACGTAGGTCTGTTCGAGCGGAACCCTGAGATCAGCAATGTGGGCAGTGGATTTGCCTGCTGGGATGATGACGTCAGACCGACTAGAGTTTTCCAATTCGTTGACTGCATTGAGCGTGAAGACGGAAACATATAGTTTGTGGGGCCGCAGTACCGTCTGACCGGTAAGTCGATCCGTAGCGTCTTGGTGCACAGTTACCGTACCATCGGTGCTGACTGTGGCAGAGAGGGTAGCCGGACCGGAAGTTTGCAGCCAGGCCCGCGACCACGCTTGCATATCACTGCCTGACGATTCTTCGAGCGTGCCTAAGAAATCCCTTAACTGGGCCGTGGAGTAGCCAAAGCGTTGAAAGTAGTTTCGGCAGGCTTCAAGGAACGCATCTTCACCAACATAGTGAAACAGTTGCTTGATGACCGCTGCACCTTTGGCGTAGGTGATGCCATCAAAGTTCTGACGCGCCGCCTCGAGGTCGACGATGTCTGCGACGATGGGATGAGTCGTCGGATATGAGTCTTGTACATACGCCCACGCTTTGCGTTGATGCGCAAACGACTGCCATGCTCCCGGCAACTCGGTCGCATCAGCCACTGCCTTGGAACCAAAGAAGTCGGCAAACGCCTCTTTGAGCCACAAATCATCCCACCATTTCATGGTCACGAGGTTGCCAAACCACATGTGCGTCATCTCGTGCATGATGGTGGTGGCTCGGCCCGTGTGTTGAGCAATGGTGGCTCGGGAAGTGAAAATATATGCTTCGTTGAAGGTCACTAAACCGGGGTTTTCCATGGCGCCAAGATTGTACTCGGGCACAAAGGCTTGGTCATATTTGCCCCATGGATACGGCAGTTGGAATTGCTCATGAAACCACGTCAGACCGCGTCGGGTATGGTCGAACAACTCTTCGGCATCAACGTGGTCTATTAAGGACTGCCGAGCAAAGATACGCAGCTCGATCGCTTCGGCGCAGGTCGACTCGTGACCGGCCCAGGTCTCTTCAAAGGTCGCATACGGTCCGGCTAAGAACGTGGTGAGATACGTTGAGATGGGTTGCGTTGGGGCAAAACTGACTCTGACCGTATTATCTGCAACCTGTGTACGTTCGATTTCCTCCCCGTTAGAGGCCAGCACCCAAGTGTCTGGCCCGATCATAGTGGTGCGGAAGACCGCCTTAAGGTCGGGTTGCTCCATGTTGGGATAGACGCGACGCGCATCGGCGGGCTCAAACTGGGAGTATAAGTAGACCTGTCCGTCAACCGGATCGACAAAGCGGTGAAGTCCTTCGCCAGAATGCGAATACTGACTGTGAGATTCTATAGTGACGACGTTCTCCTGCTGAAGATTCGGCACCAGGATGCGGGCGCTACCCACCACCTCGTCAATGTCGAGGATGTCGCCATTTACGTTGACCGATGTGACCGAGTCGCCCAAATAATTTAGGAAGGTAGCCGAGCCCTCTGTATCGGCTGTGAAACGCAGCGTGGTGGTCACCGGATAGGTGCTTTGGTTCAGGTCCATGGCATCGCGCAGATCAAGTTCAATATGATAACTGGCAATCTCGACCAGCTCGGCACGAGCGTAAGCCTCGTCGCGTGTCAGACGGGCATCATCAAGGAGGGCGGTATTCGACATGGCTCTCATTCAATCACCAGTAGCGTTCTCACCGCACTATGTAACAGCCGCTTGTGCACCATCGACTCACGAACACGTTGTTCCGACACAAACATGCCGCCGCTACAGCTATAACGACGGCATGTTGTGAGGGCTATATCGGCACAGAGTTATTTTTGACGTGCGCGGTATACTTTTTCAGGGACCGGCAAGTCACCGGATGCACGAAGTCGGCGATAGTACTCCATCGCTTCGTCTTGACGTTCCTGTTCCACACCAGAGGTGATATCCATCCGTAAGTGGTGTTGGTTGTAACCGAAGGAATCCACCAGATCCTGAGCATGCGGACGCAACCGTGCCGCCAACCGGTTTGTGTACTGACGCAAAATACGAGCACGCTGCTGAGAGATCTTGCCGTATTCGATGAACCAACCCAAATCGTCTTCAATCGTCGAAAGCGCGAAGAGATCACGCGTCCAAGTCATGATCTTCTTGGTCTCGTCATCCTTGATGCCTTCTAGTGCCTCGGTAAAGGCTTCCCACTGCAACAACTGTGCATGCGACTTCGAAGCTTTGATGAGATCGTATTGATTTTCGTTGAAGACGCGGGCCTGTTCTACTTGCGACTTCTTCGCGACTGGACGCAATGCTTCGGCAACCTCGGCGACCTGCGTGCGCACACGATCAGTGAACAGACTTCGTTGTACGTCTGTGTCTTTAAGCCAGGCGGCGGAGCGCCGATCTGAGCCGACGTCGCTGACTTGCTGAACCACCCGACGCAGTCCCGAGCGTTGGTAGAGCGTGTTCTCGGCCCGTTCAGCCACGTAGCGTGTGAGCACCTTGAAGGAGGGGTTCGACAACTCTTTGGAGTAATCACCCAACAAACGGCGTCCAACTAGCTGCAACAAGACGTTGTTGTCGCCTTCAAAAGTGGTGTAAATGTCGAGGTCATCGCGCAGCGCGTTGAAACGGTTCTTGGATGCAATATAACCCGCACCGCCTGTGGCCTCACGAGCTTCTTGATAGGTATCCATAGCATTCCAGGTGGTGACCGCTTTAATACCAGCAGCTAAGGTCTCGAGTTCCTGCCTGTTTTCATCGGTATCATCTGCACCGGAAAACACTTCGTGAAATTTTTCCAAGAGATCGTTGGTCACGAAAATATCGGCGTATGTGCGTGCTAGTCGGTCAATGAGTCGTCGCTGGTGCAAACCGTAGTCCAACAATACTTGTTCTTCGATATCGGAGGCGGCGTTGAACTGACGACGCTGATTTCCATAGCTGACGGCACCGGTCAGAGCCAAGGCAGAGGCATTGGCAGCGGTGGTGGCCAATGACACACGACCCTGAACCAATGCGCCAAGCATAGTGAAAAATCGACGCCCTGAGGATGGGATCGAGGTGGAGTATTTTCCAGTGTCGTCAACGTCACCAAGTTTGTTCAGGAGGTTGGTCCGCGGGATACGGACTTGAGTGAAGTGCAGACGACCATTATCGACCCCGTTGAGGCCACCTTTGAACCCATCGTCTTCGCCGCCGACGCCCGGCAAGAAGTTGCCGTCGTCATCACGCAGCGGCACAAAAAATGCATGCACCCCATAATTGACGTTCTGGGTGATCAACTGAGCGAACACGACGGCGGCTTTGCCATGTACGGCAGCATTGCCAAGGAATTCCTTCCAAGCGGCCTTGAACGGGGTGTGGATTTCGAATTCGTCATTTTCTGGAATGTACGTGGCCGTCGTGTCGATGTTGCCGACGTCGGAGCCGTGACCGATTTCCGTCATCGCGTAGACACCTGGTAGTTCCAAATTCAGCACGCCCGGCAACCATTTTCTATGCTGTTCTTCATTTCCCAGCGTCAGAATTGCGGAACCGAATAGTCCCCACTGCACCCCGCCTTTAATTTGCATGGAAGGGTTAGCATGGAACATCTCCGCAAAACCCGCAACATTGGCGCCAGGGTTTTCTTTGCCGCCGAACTCGGTGGGGTAGGCCTTACCGATGAGCTTACGGTCGGCCAATTCATGAAGTTGTTTCAGCGTCAGGTCGCGCTGTTCTTCTTTGGTGAGGTTGAACTGGTGATGAAAGACTGGCTCTTCCATTATCTTGCGAATCTGACGGCGGTCTTCTGCCCATGGACCAAGGAGGAGTTCTTGGAGTGTATCCTGGTCGAGTCGAAGGTCCTTATGTTGTGACGACATTAGTGCTCCTGTGTCTTGTGAATGGTGATACCAGATGAGTCGAGGCCCATAAGCAGCCAATCGGAGATGCTCTGGGCGAGTTCTTCTGCGCTGAGACGGTTTGGGTTTCTTTGGGTGGTTATCCACTCTTCACCGGCAGCTCGCACGAATCCGACAGCAGCAATTGCCCAGTAATAGGCTCGATTCGAGCCACCTTGTTCGCTTTTATACTGCGGCAGGACGTGCTCGACGCTGCGTTGCAGAAAGCGCGCCATATTTTCGCGAAAGATCGCCATGCCGGTGGGGATAGCCGTTGAAAAGTTGTATACGTTGACGGAAGAGTTCGCTAACCGTAAATATGCCAGCACCATCGTGAACAATCCGTCTTGCGCGCTCGGAGCTGCCTTACCGGCTTTTTTGAGTTCTGACTCCATAAAGTCTATGGATGCTTGGGCCACTGCCTGTTGGAGACCCTTTTTATCCTCAAAATAGCGATAAAACACGGACTTTGACGTCCCGGCATGAGAGGCGATTTCTTCCATCGACACGTCGGGCCCAATAATGTGGACTGCAGCACGTGCTGATCGAATGAGATCGTTTCGACGTTTACGACGGTGCGCAGCCCAGCGTGTATTGCGCCCGTCGGGAATTGGTGTTTCAGACATCTTCACGATACTGAGAGTATCAGGTAAACTAAGGCGTCGTAAATACACTGACCAGTAACCAAGACATTGCGAAAGAGACTTTCATGACTTCTACATCAAATGCGGCAATCGCCGGAGGGTCCCTCCGCCCGGCAGTAGTACTCGGCGGAAACAGAATTCCTTTTGCACGTGCTCACGGAGCATATGCGGGAGCATCCAACCAAGACATGTTGACGTCAACGCTCGAAGGGCTGATCGCGAGGTACGGACTCCAAGGTGCACAGCTTGGTGAAGTCGTGGCCGGCGCAGTGATGAAGCACTCAGCAGACTTTAACCTGACCCGCGAATCCGTGTTGGGCACCTCCTTGGCAGCACACACCCCGGCACACGACGTCCAAACCGCCTGTGCGACCGGTATTGAAACCGTCGGAGGTGTGGCGAATAAGATTCGTCTGGGCCAAATTGATTCAGGTATCGGGGGAGGCGTCGACACAATTTCTGACGCGCCGCTGTCGTTCAACGCCGAAGCACGGGAGTTGTTTATGCAGCTCAATCGGGCTCGCACGACTCAGGACAAAATTAAAATTGCGCTGAAGCTTCGACCAAAACACTTTGCACCGCTGGCACCGCAGGCCGGCGAAGTTCGCACCGGGCTGTCTATGGGTGAACATCAAGCGCTGACCACCCACCAGTGGGGGGTCAGCCGTACAGAACAAGACGAAATCGCGATGAACTCGCATAACAATATGGCCGCCGCCTACGAAGAAGGGTTCTTCAACGACCTGATGACCCCATTCCGAGGACTTGACCGGGATAACAATATGCGTCCCGGTTCCACACTAGAGTCTCTGGCCAAGCTCCGTGTTTCATTCGGCAAGCAATTGGGTGACGAGGCCACAATGACCGCTGGCAATTCGACCCCGATGACCGACGGGGCAGCTGCAGCACTGCTCTCATCGGAGGAATGGGCGCAAGAACACAACCTGCCGATTTTGGCAGAATTCATGGACTTTGAAGTGGCAGCTGTCGATTTTGTCAACGGCAACGACGGGTTACTGATGGCCCCAACCTATGCCATTCCTCGCATTCTCGACCGTCATGACCTTGAACTCGGTGACATCGATTTCTTTGAAATTCATGAGGCCTTTGCGGGCACTGTGGGCGCCACCATCAAGGCCCTGGCTGATGAAGATTACAACAAGAACGTCCTGGGTCGCGACGGTGCGCTGGGCGAGATCGATCGATCGAAGCTCAACGTCAAAGGGTCGTCACTGGCGGCAGGCCACCCATTTGCTGCAACCGGACCACGCATCGTGGCTTCCCTCGCCAAAATGCTCAATGAAAAAGGCACCGGCTCACTGGGACTTATTTCCGTTTGTGCCGCGGGTGGCCAAGGCGCCGTTGCGCTGATGCGTGGACGCTAAACGACGAATTGGGATCAATCTGAAAGGACGAATGGACTCTATGTCACAAACAGACGGCTACACCCGGTTCGTCAACCGGCCCCTCGGCAAACAAGTTGCCAAAACTCTTGGGCTGCCACAACCAGTCCCACTGCGACGTCATCAAAAAGGCGATCGATTGGTCACAGGCCCCATCCTCATCGTGGGGGACTCTGAAGCTGCGGATGCTGTGGCACAACAGCTGTGGGCAGAAGATTACGATGTTCGTCGTGACGCTGGCTTGAAACAAAAGTTTTCAGCCATCATCGTGGCGTTCGACGAGATACAACATCCAAATGACCTCTCGGCACACGTTTTAGTAGTTGGCGATGCACTTCGCGGTCTGGGGACAAACGGGCGAGTCATCACCATTTTCCGCGACCCTCAGGGCCCGTCGGTTGCCACAGACCCGAATGTTGTGGCCGCACGGCACGGCGTGGAAGGCTTCACTCGATCGTTGGCCAAAGAGATGCGGCGCGGTGCAACGACCAATGGCATTGTGCTGGCCGAAGACGTTGACATGACCGCCCCCTCTGCATACGCCGCGCTCCGTTTCTTCCTATCGGGTCGTTCCGCCTATGTGGCCGGGCAGTTCCTCAATGTCTCTACTGCTGCCGGCATCACGCCTGAGGATCAAGATGCACCACTTGATGAGAAAGTCATTGTGGTCACCGGCGCTGCACGCGGTATTGGGGCTGCCATTAGTGAAACCTTAGCTCGTGACGGAGCCACGGTAATGGGTATCGATATGCCTTCGGCAGGTGAAGCACTCACCAGCGTCATGAACACTGTGGGCGGTATCGCAGTGCAAATGGATATCACCGCACAAGACGCCGGTCATCAATTACTGCAGAAGGCAGCGCAACGGTTTGGTCGGCTGGATGGCATCGTGCATAACGCGGGCATCACGCGCGACAAACTCTTGGCCAATATGGACGATAGCAAATGGGACGCGTTGGTGGCCGTCAACATCGCGGCCCCGCTGCGGATCAACCAGCAGCTCGTGGCAGCACGCGGTGAAGGCGTCCTTGCCGACAATTTCCGCATCACCTCCCTCGCATCCACGTCTGGCATTGCAGGCAATCGCGGCCAAACAAATTACGGCGCAGCCAAAGCAGGGGTCATTGGCATGTCCGAAGCACTTGCGACAACGCTGGCTGAAACTGGTGGCTCCATTAACGCCGTCGCACCAGGCTTCATCGAAACTGCCATGACTGATGCAATGCCCACGGCCACTCGAGAAGTCGCTCGACGCATGAACTCCTTACAGCAAGGGGGCCGCCCGGTCGACGTGGCTGAAGCCATCGCCTTCTTCCATACCGACGCTTCCGCCGGGATAAACGGTACGACGTTGAGAGTCTGTGGCCAATCAATGGTAGGGAAATAATGTTGGAACCAAATATTGTCGACTCCAATCCGAAACCGGAAGACCTGCGAGTCATCCACATCGGTGAAGTGCCTTCACTTTCCTCCTCTTACGCCAAAGTCGCCGCGGGAGTAATTCGTCCCAAGAAATCCAGGACCGTGAGTTTACCCGGCACTCGTTGGGAGACCACAGCAGTCATTCCGCGGCAACTCGTGGATGAATACAACACCTTGTTGGGAGCATCGGGCGTCGTAGGACATAACTCGGCGCCGTCGCTGACAGCTCATATCACAGCATTCGGTTTATCTACCGCCATGATGGCAGAATCGCGATTTCCCATTCCGTTATTGGGCATGGTGCACTTGCAGCACAAGGTGTGGCATATGTCTGATGTGCCAATTGATCAGCCGGTCAAGATTGCCACGTGGGGGCAGAACTTGGCGCCGCATCACGCAGGCACGACAGTAGAGATTTGGGCACAAATTTTTGATCCGTCCACCGATAAGCTGCTGTGGCAGTCCATGGCGCTGTATTTATCCAAGTCCGTGACGCTGCCAGGCACAGACAAACCCCCACGTCCAGAACGCCAAGCGTTCCAGCCGCCACCACTGACGGGGGAGTGGCAGCTACCGAAAGATATCGGTCGACGCTACGGTGCGGTGTCGGGGGATCGCAACCCAATTCACCTGTCCAACCTCACGGCGAAAGCATTGGGGATGCCCGGAGCAATCGCACATGGAATGTATGCTGCCGGCAAGATGCTGGCGGGACGCGAAACAACAGCCCGATATACGTGGGCGATCGAATTCGCCTCACCAATGCGGTTACCGTCGAAGGTCGCCATCAACTATCGCCAAGAAGGCGACAAGCAATTGGTGACCGGGTGGAATGCCAGACAAGAAAAACTACATTTCCTAGCAGAAATCCGCTTGCACTAACTGGCAATACCCATGCAACGGTCGTTGCGGCGCCTGTTTTGAGGCCGCAACGACCGTTTTGCTATGACTAGAAGCACTTTGTCGCGCTGGTCGTCGCAACAGTCGCATATACGTCTACCATGCGCTCGGCCATGACAGACCAAGAAAACTGGGCTGCATGTCGAGTCGCTGCCTCACCGTAAGCCTTCCAGCGTTGCGGCTGCTCTACTACTGTCGCGAGTACATCAGCCCAATGTGCGGCATCCAAGGAGTCGATGAGTTGACCACTGACGCCATCAGCGACAGCCGTCGCGAGTCCACCGCTATTGTGCGCGACGACCGGCGTGCCACAAGCTTGTGCTTCGACCGCGACTAAACCAAAAGACTCAGACACCGACGGCATCACCACAACCTCGGAGGCACGCATATAGCTTGCTAGGGCCGGGGGAGTGACCGGAGGTGAAAACGAACAGTACTGTGCAACACCCAGCGTGTGGGCCCGCGCCGACACATCGTAGTCACCGCTGCCCGAGACTGCCCCGGTGAAGTGCACGACTGGCAACCAGTCGAATCCGCGCTCCCGAAGCACAGCTAGGGCGTCTACGATGACGTGTGGTCCTTTATACGACTGAAGACGGCCTGCAAAAAGTATTTTCGGTCCCGCCTCTGGCTCCCGGCCCGGCCATGTGGTGGAGCCTTCCGGTTGAAACACCTCGTGGTCTACCCCTGGATGCACTACCTGAACGCGATCTTCCGGGGCGCCAGAATAATGCACGATTTCGGCTTTTTCGACAACGGTGTTGGCGGTGAGAACATCGGCTCGAGTCGCAAGGAACGCTTCGTGTTCTACGCGGTGGTTGGGTTCAGTTCCTGGCGCGGAACTATTCTTCGTCGCACCGAGTGTATGCATCGTATGGACTACGGGGGCTTCCAGCCGGGGAGATGCTTCCAGTGCGACCAGCCCGGATAACCAGTAGTGAGAATGCAAGATGACGCGATGCCGGGCGTGCTGTCTCACGGAAGCGACCAACGCATCAGCAAACGGTGTGGTGACTTCACGCAGTGCTTCTTTCGGCAAGTCAGGGTCACCGGCTGGTAGGTACACCACTTGCGAACCCGTCGTCTCGTCTACCACCACAGTAGTGTCCCCAGCCGAGGTTTTTCGTGTGAAGCTCAGCACTTGATGGCCGGCGGCAATCAGCGCATCGCTGAGGTTTCGAACATAGACGTTCATACCGCCGGCGTCACCTTGTCCAGGCTGCGCCAACGGCGAGGTGTGCATGGAGACCATGACGATGGTGAGTTGTTCGCCCAAGTTGTCCTCGACTGGTACCGAAAATAACGTCCGTCTATATTAAACAAAATGATCGAGACTAGGCGATACCCTACGTCCCGATCACTTTGCTAACCGTGCGCGGAGGGGGACTTGAACCCCCACGAGCGATAAAGCTCACAGCGACCTCAACGCTGCGCGTCTACCAATTCCGCCACCCGCGCTGGTGGTGTATCTCCGAACTAACGGAGAAGGCAACAGCGATAAGCATAACACATTTTCTAAGGCACATGCACCATGGTCGTCCCATGTCGTGTTCGATAGGCTGACGATATGGCTGAACACATTGAGAGCGCCCCGATTGCGCCGGGCACATTCCGAGATCGGGTCGCAGAAATTACTCGCGATCTTATACGTATTGATACCACCAATTACGGTGGCAATGATTCTCGTGGTGAGCCAGAGGCTGCCGCGTATTGTGCGCGGCTCATGGACGCGATGGACATGCATCCAGAAATTGTGGAATCCGAGCCGGGCCGCACCTCGGTCGTCGGCAGAATGAGGGGCTGGGATACACAAGCTCCAGCACTGGTGCTCCACGGCCACATTGATGTCGTACCTGCCGACGCTTCCGAGTGGTCTGTCGACCCGTTTGCTGCAGACGTCATCGACGATGTGATCTACGGGCGTGGCGTAGCGGATATGAAAGGCATGGATGCGATCATGCTCACCGCGTTGGAACACCTCTATGCCAACGGTCAGCAACCTCGTCGCGATATCATCCTGGCATTTTTTGGCGATGAAGAAGCCGGGGGAGTCTATGGCTCCGGATGGTTGACTGCCAACCGACCCGACCTGTTTTCCGGCGCGACCGAAGCGATCTCAGAAGTCGGCGGATTCACTGCCACGGTGGCCGGCAAGCGCGCCTACTTTCTCCAAACTGCAGAAAAAGGTATCGCGTGGTTGAATCTCACGGCGCGAGGCGCCCCGGGGCACGGCTCCGCAGAGCATGTTGACAATGCGGTCACGAAAATGGCCGATGCCATGTCAGCAATCGGTCACCATGAATGGCCTTTGCACTACACCGAGACGACCCGTCATCTGATGGAAGAAGTCTCTCGGCTGATGGGGGTGGATTTTGACGAGACGAATCCGACCCCACAACTCGAGGCCATTGGTTCTGCGGTCACCTTCGTCGCATCCACACTTAGGAACTCATCTAATCCCACAGGGTTGACTTCAGGGTACAAACACAATGTGATACCCGGTAAAGCCGAAGCAACCGTTGATGCTCGACCGCTGCCAGGTCAAGACCAAAACCTGTTAGATACGATTAGCCAGCTTGCCGGAGCAGACGTCGACGTTGAGTACGAACATGCCCGTCAGGCAATTGAAGCACCGTTTACCGGTCAGCTCGTGGATGCAATGATCAACGCCATCGCCCAGGAAGACCCAGAAGCGGTCGTGTTGCCGTTTATGATGTCCGGCGGCACGGATAACAACGCACTGTCCGAACTTGGCATCGCCGGTTACGGCTTCATCCCCCTGCAATTACCGGCAGACTTGGCGTTTCCCAAACTTTTCCATGGCATCGATGAGCGCATGCCCATTGATGCACTGGACTTCGGCGTGCGCGCATTGCTACACATTTTGGAACCTACTCACTGAAAGATTTTGTAAGGAGTCCTATGGGATTGCCGTATTCGAAATACCAACCGCAGATCGATGCGGTACTGACTCACGAGGTGCTCTCTGGCATCCGTGAACGCGCCAGCTATTATGACGAACACAATGCCTTTCCCGACACAGACCTCGAAGTGTTGAAAGAGGCCGGATATTTCGCCGCGTTCGCATCGGTTGCTGACGGGGGACTGGGGTGGAACTTCGCAGCGGTGGTCGACGCTCAAAAGCAACTCGCCGCACATGCACCAGCCACCGCATTGGCGGTCAACATGCACCTTATTTGGTCTGGCGTCGCCGCCATTTTCAACGCGACTGGTCACCACGACCTGGATTTCATCCTCCAAGAGGCCGCGGCAGGTGAAACGTATGCATTCGGCATCTCGGAGGCGGCCAATGACGCGGTGCTATTCGATTCCAGTACCACTGCAGAAGTCCAAAGGGATGGTTCGGTAAAATTTACCGGCACAAAGATCTTCACCACGCTGTCCCCAGCTTGGACGCGGCTGGGAATATTCGGCAAGACACCAGACGGCTCGGAACTCATCTATGCAGTGTTAGACCGTGCCGAAGGCAATACCGAAGCCGATGGATCACATTGGGACATGCTCGGTATGCGAGCAACACATTCCTTCGTGACGCATCTCAACGGTGCCGTGGTGCCTGCAGATCGTGTTATTCGACGTATCCCAACCGGCCCAAACCAGGATCTGTTGACGTTTGGCATCTTTGCGTCATTCCTCACACTCATCTCAGCGGTATACGCCGGTATGGGGGATCGCGCCGTAGAAATTGCGGCAGAAAAACTCCACACCAGAAGGTCGAAGGTGCACGATGCACCCCTGTCGCAAGACCCGATTCTGCGATACAAACACGGTGAAGCCGTGCTACGACAGATGACACAGGATCAACAGCTCTCGGGTTTAGCAGAAGCGATCACCAATCTCACCGAATACGACAATGAATGGTTTCCCCGCCTGGTCGCAAATAAAATCACTGCCATCAGAACTGCCAAAGCTCAAGTCGATTATGCCTTTGAAGCTTCTGGTGGCGCAGGATTCCATCGGAGCCAAGAAATCGCGCGACTTTACCGCGATGTGATGGCCGGATTTTATCACCCGTCCGATGACGAATCAGCACACACCACATTCGCCACGTTCGGGCTTGGGTCCGTGGACTAACGCTGGTAGCTCAGATCGTCACCAAGGTGGATTCGACCTTCATGGCCTTACGCCGCAACCAAAAACGTCGAGTCCCGCCCCTGTACAACAGTGACCGTTGCAGCTCCCAGTGTCCGTATTCAGCGTGCTCGACGAGGCGTCGGCGGGCGTGTGCTAGGGATTCATTCGGCGCCACGGTGATCACCAGGTATTCCCATGAGTTTTTGCGGGTCAGAGAATCAACACTGCTAATGATCGGTGTCTCTCGCACTCGTGAGCCTCCTAGTGGTCTTCCACCCGTATGACAATTACACCTACTGTAGTCAGCGGAACCGTAAATCGGAATGCATCATTTTGAGCTTTTCGCAGCAGGCCAAGCACACAAATGAGTAAAGTGTAGTCAGACCCGACAATCCAAGATAGCCTAGACATCATGAGCACCGATCCACGCGTTTCGCTAGAGGCACTTATTTCAACTCTCCAAGAACATCTTGCTGCCGCAACGAATAAACGCGGTGACGATGACCCCGCCTTGGAGCACGCCTACTACGCCCTTGCCGATGCCTTCGAAGGCTATGAAGATGCCCTCTACGACGCGACCGGAGAGGTTACTCCCTTAGATATCTTCGAAGACGATGATGAAGAAGACGACGACTTCGATGATTTTGATGGCGAAACAGAGTACGACGAACTCGATCTGGACGACGAAGACGACCGTGACGAAGACTAAAGGTGTCGAAGCGGCGTAGTCTCAAAAAAAATTTTGACTAGTGTCGTAGGGTTGACCAGGTGAACTGGATTGAAGCTATCATCCTTGGCCTGGTCCAAGGCCTAACCGAATTTTTGCCGGTCTCGTCCTCGGCACACTTACGTGTCGTCGGTGAGTTCCTTCCCGGTGCAGTAGACCCTGGTGCCGCGTTTACCGCGATCACCCAAATCGGTACCGAACTGGCGGTGCTCCTCTATTTCTGGAGCGATATTACGCGCATCATCTCCAAATGGTGCAAAGCGTTAGTCGGCAAAGTAAAACACTCCGACCCAGATGTTCGTATGGGTTGGCTGATTATTATCGGGTCGATCCCCATCGGGGTACTCGGGCTACTCTTCGAAGACTATATCGATACCACGTTCCGCTCCTCATGGATCGTGGCCACCATGCTCATCGTATTCGGTGTACTACTGGCTATGGCCGACACCTGGGGCAAACAATTCAAACCCATTAGGCAACTCACGTGGCGAGATGGCATTCTCTACGGTTTGGCTCAAGCACTCGCACTCATTCCCGGGGTATCGCGCTCAGGGGGCACCATCACCATGGGTCTAGCCCTGGGATACACGCGCCAAGCCGCGGCACGGTATGCCTTTCTGTTAGCGGTCCCGGCAGTGTTCGCATCGGGTTTCTATAAGCTCGCTCAATCCCTCACAGAACCCGATCCCGCTGCTACCTACGGCATGGCAGAGACTTTTCTCGCTACCGGTGTGGCATTCATCGTCGGGTACGCAGTCATTGCCTGGCTCATGCGTTTTATTTCCAACAACTCCTTCAATGTGTTCGCCTGGTATCGCATCCTGCTCGGTGTCGCGTTATATATTCTGCTGGGTCTAGGACTAATTAACGCCTAGTCCTAGACCCACCCTCCTGTCATCGGATCATCATTCGTAAGGAACACCTCAGTTTTCATGAAATCTTGGATCACTCCGTTCCCGGTTGCTCTACCGGTACACGAAGATAACCTCTACCTCTTTGATACTGCTGCACAACAGAAACAGCGGGTCACAGTGGAAGACCACCATGCCACCATGTATGTCTGTGGCATCACACCATATGACGCGACCCATCTTGGCCATGCCAATACCTACGTCGCTTTCGATCTGCTCTATCGGTACTGGATTGCTGCCGGTTATCGGGTGACCTACACACAAAATGTCACCGATGTGGATGACCCGCTTTTCGAACGGGCCAACGAGCTCGACATTGACTATCGAGAACTCGGGCAGGAACAAACCGACCTCTTCCGCTCCGATATGCAACACCTCAACGTCTTAGCGCCATCACATTATCTTGGCGTGTCAGAAACGGTCGACTGGATTCGAACCCTGGTGCGTGACATGGTCACCGCCGGCGTCGCCTACGAAGTGCCCGGTGATGAGACCCACCCGGATGGCGATATCTACTTCTCCATCGAAGCTGCAGAAAAACAAACTCCATGGCGTCTGGGGTCGATCGGTGCCCATACTACCGATGAGATGCTCGAATACTTTCCGGAACGTGGGGGAGACCCAAACCGGGCCGGCAAGCGGAACCCTCTTGATCCGCTCATTTGGTCTGCCCGCCGTGAGGGCGAACCATACTGGTCTGACGAGGTGCTAGGCGAGGGGAGACCCGGGTGGCACGTGGAGTGTTCAGCAATAGCCCATCACACGCTGCCGGCGCCCTTTACCGTGCAGGGAGGCGGCTCAGATCTGCGCTTCCCACACCACGAGTTCTCTGCCGCACACGCTACATCGGTCACCGGGCAGCCCATGGCACAGCACATGGTGCACTCGGGCATGGTTGGGCTAAACGGTGTGAAAATGTCCAAATCGCTGGGTAATCTCGAGCTGGTATCGAATTTGGTAGCCCGTGGAAAGTCTCCCGTAGCCATTCGCACACTCTTACTGGACAACCACTACCGTAGTGACTGGTCGTACACCGAGGACGCACTCACTGCTACAACGACGCGTCTTGAGGCATGGAAGTCCGCGCTTGCCTTCGAACAAGCAGGCGATGCCGATGCGTTATCCGCCGAGATTTTTGCGGCGCTTTCGGATGATCTCGATGCGCCAAACGCACTGCGAGCTGTGGACCGGTGGGCCGAGCGCGTTCACGCGGCGGCGACACCTCGAGATACATCGTTAGCTGCCATCAACGTCGCCGTCATCCTGGATGCCCTGTTGGGCATCAAACTCTACTGAGGTACGCCAAGCGCTAGCGAGTTCCGCCACCTTGGGTGGCGGAACCGCCGCCCTCATCCCGGCGTTTCAAATACCGCTCAAATTCTTTGGCAATCTGTTCACCGGATGCTTCCGGGAGCTTTTCGGTATCTCGGGCTTCTTCCAGCTGCTGAATATATGCCGCCACATCCGGATCTTCTCCGGCCAATTCGTCAACGCCACGCTCCCAGGCGGCCGCATCATCCGCGAGCGATTTGAGATCCAGACGCAGACCCAACAGCTCTTCGAATTCTTTGAGTAACGCCAGCAGAGCTTTCGGCGAGGGCGCCTGCGCCACGTAGTGGGGGACCGTCACCCAGGTTGAAATCGTGGGCCAGCCACGAGCCATCGATTCATCAGTCAGCACCCCGGTAATTCCCGTGGGCCCCTCGTAGGTCGGTTTCGCGAATCCTTCGAGCGCATCACGTAGCTGCTGCGACGCAGAAGATTTTGATGGTGTCAGCGGTCGAGAGTGCGGTACATCGGCTAAGAGTGCTCCCGAGACGACAATGGCGTCCACGTCCCACTCCTCGGCGTACTCCATAATCTCCTTGACGAAATACCGCCAGCGCAAACTCGGTTCGGTCCCCAGCACGAGGTAGAGTTCCGGCTGATCCGGATGCGTGTGACCAGCAACCGAATGCAACACCCGGGTGCGAGGCCAGGCGATCTGGCCGGTGCCATCATCATTGCGTGTCACAACCGGCCGAGTCACCTGATAATCGTAGAAATCATCCTGGTTCAACTCACTGATGAGTTCCGCGTTCGTTTGACGCGCGATCTCTTCGAGCGCATCCGTGGCAACATCGCCAGCATCGGACCACCCTTCAAACGCCGCCACCATGATGCGGGGTGGGCGAGCCGTCCGCCCAGACAACGTCGGAGTGTGAGTCGTCAACCAACCGAGGAAGCTCTGATCGACACCAGAAAATTCAGACATACAATCCATTCACTACGATCAAAAACTGTGTAGGGTCCAGCTTAGCCAACAGATCAACCCCGTGACACCCATGTTCGCTCAGGCCCGGTTAGACTGACAGCTATTGCCGGTCCAGCCCATGTTTAAAGTATGGCAAAGTTTAATGCACACCTGCCTCAGCAATACCAAGGATGGTTTCACCTCATATGACCTCCAGAAAAGGCTTACAGCTTGCCTCGGTAGCCGGCGTGCCGATTTATATCAGCTGGTCCTGGTGGTTTTTTGCCGCACTCATTATCGTGCTGTTTCGACCAACATTCGCCCAGGCACTGCCGGACGCGTCCACCGGGTGGACCTGGGCGGTCTCAGCATTTTTTGTTCTTATCATGTTCGGCACCGTCCTGATCCATGAGATTGCCCACGCGCTGGCCGCGGTGTCGTTTCGTTGGAAGGTCAATGACGTCACCCTGAATTTTTGGGGCGGTGCGACCGTCTATGAGCACTCTTCCACGGGAATAGCTCAAACCCCACTGCGGTCCCTGACCGTCGCCCTCGTCGGCCCGATATCCAACCTGCTGATCGCCGGTATTGCCTGGCTGTTGCTCCAAATGTTGTTGGAACCCGCGGGAACAACACAAGTGCTGTTGACGGTCACGGTGTGGGCCAATCTGTTGATCGGGGTCTTTAATCTCCTGCCTGGCCATCCGCTCGATGGTGGCCGCATCGTCGAATCGGCCACCTGGGCTGCGACCGGGTCACGAGCGCGTGGCATGCGTGCCGCTGGATGGTCCGGACGCATCATCGTCTTGTTGTTATTCCTGGTGGGGTTCTTCGTGCCGTTACTGCAGACTGGCGAAGTCTCCATCTTTGCCGTACTCATCATCGTGATGATCGGGTTTATGCTGTGGCAGGCTGCCAGCGGTGCGATCAAAGCAGCAAACATGCAATTAGTCGCTGAACGCATGCGCATCATTGATCTGATGACGCCGGTACACACCATTATGGCGGATGCGAGCATCTCTGAGCTGGTACCGCTGTTATCTAATGCAGGGCCTGGAGACGAATACCAACAGCTGCCGATCGCCGTACTTGAGCATGCTGAGACCTCCGAGGACGAGATCCTGGTGGGGCTCGTTGACCACAGCGCGTTGTCGACGGTGCCACGCAGCTCGTGGCATCTGCCCGTCAATGCGGTCTCGCAGGCCGTGAACCGTCGTGCACAGATCGGTGCATCCGAGGCGATCGAAGCCTTGTTCACCACATTCATGGAGTTTCCCGATGAACTGGTTGCCGTGGTGGACACCACTCACAGCCCACACAAAATCATCGGTATCGTCAATCCAGAAACGCTCGCTGGCCGGCTCCACGCCTAAAACCAAAGCTGTATTGCCTGATCAGTTTCGAAAGGACTGCTGAATGACCACTTCTGGTGACCAAAACCCACCTATCGGAGCGCTCAGTCGTCGAGGCCCCCTGCGGAGCGGCGAACGTGTACAACTTACCGATGAGCGAGGCAAACTCCACACCATCACGCTGCTGACCGGTGAATCCTTCCACACTCAGCACGGGGTGCTGCACCATGATGCGCTGATCGGTGGTCCCGAAGGCGTCGTGGTAGAAAATACGCACGGATTTGAATACCAGGTCCTCAGGCCACTCATCTCGGATTATGTCTTGTCCATGCCACGTGGCGCCACGGTCATTTATCCAAAAGATACCGGTCAGATTATCCATATGGCCGACATTTTCCCGGGCGCCAGAGTCGTTGAGGCCGGCGTGGGGTCAGGCGGCCTGTCTATTTCGTTGCTACGAGCAGTGGGGGAGCAGGGCAACGTCTATTCGTATGAACGGCGGGCCGATTTCGCGGAGATTGCCGAAGCAAATGTGACAACGTTCTTTGGTGCACGACATCCTGCGTTCAGCATCACGTTGGGCGATGTCCAAGACGAGGCCAAACGGGCACATGAGCCAGGCAGTATCGATCGGATTATTTTCGATATGTTGGCCCCGTGGGAGGCCATCGACACGGTCGCAGAACTGCTTGCCCCCGGAGGAGTATGGCTAAACTACGTGGCAACCGCCACCCAACTGTCCCGTATTCATGAGGCAATCCGTGACGATGGACGCTTCACTGCCGCAGAAGCCTCCGAGACGATGGTACGCGGTTGGCATTTGGACGGTCTGGCGGTACGTCCGCAGCATCGCATGGTCGGCCACACCGGATTTCTCCTCATGACTCGCCGCCTTGCCCTGGGCCAAGAAGGGCTAGAACTCCGTCGGCGGATCAAGACGTTTGCTCAAGAAGACATGGATATCTGGACCCCGAACGACGAAACACACTGGCAACCTGAAAAACTCGGCCACCGCGAACCCACCACGAAACGCGCAAAAAAGGCGGTTCGTCAGTCCAAGGCTCAGGCCCAGCGGGCTGTGGAATCACTGGAGACTGAGCGGACGGCTAAAAATTCGCAACCAGACGATCAGAACTTCACCTGAACCCAAGACGGAAACTGCGAAGCCACGTAGACTATTGACCATCACGACCTAAACGCTTGGAGGTAAGGCTAGCTTGTCTGAGAATGCGCCGATCGGCACACCACAAGAATCGGTGTCTGCCGAAACCCACCGAGATTTGCAGCATAAGTATGACTCGACACGGCGTCGGCTAGCCACCTTAGTGGAAGATAATCGCAAGCTGCGAGCCGACCTCGAGACTGCTTCGCGCAACAACCGGCGCATGGTAGATATCCTCAATCTGACCCGCGAAGAAATTGCGGATCTTAAAGACTCTATTGCCGATAATGCCCAGCCGCCCTTTAGTTTTGCCACCGTGCTCGGCGTGCATACCGCTCGCGAACACAACCCGGATCTCGAACTGCCCGCCGTGGCACGACCGAGCGCAGATATTCTGTATTCGGGGCGAAAAATGCGCACGCATATTTCACCGATGCTCAAGGCCGAAACTGTGACAGCTGGTAGCGAGGTACTGCTGGATGAGGGCTTGTCCATTATCGGCGTATTAGGCACCAATCCCACCGGCGAAACCGGCCGTGTCAAAGAACTCCTGGACGCCGAGCGTCTTCTCATTGTTGGCCGCTCGGATGATGAACACGTCGTGAAACGAGCAGCAGAACTCCACGATTTACGAATCCGCGTTGGTGATGCGGTACTGGTCGATTATCGTTCCGGTTACGCAACGCAAATGTTGGATGTTTCGGACGTCCAAGATGTGATGTTGGAAGAAATACCGGATGCGACCTTTGACGATATCGGCGGCCTTGGTGAACAGATTGAACAAATCCGTGATTCAGTTGAACTGCCATTTTTGTATCCGCAGTTGTACCAGGAACACCATCTCGAGGCACCAAAGGGCATCCTGCTCTACGGGCCCCCGGGCACCGGCAAAACACTCATAGCCAAAGCGGTAGCCCAGTCACTGACCGGCCGTGCCGACGGAGTGGACCACTCATATTTTTTGAATATTAAAGGGCCGGAACTGCTCAATAAATATGTCGGAGAAACAGAACGCCACATCCGTACGATCTTTTCTCGCGCCAGGGAGATGGCCTCTGATGGGTATCCGGTGGTAATCTTTTTCGACGAGATGGAATCGTTGTTCCGCACTCGTGGCTCGGGGACCTCCTCGGATGTCGAGACCACAATCGTGCCCCAATTGCTAGCCGAAATTGATGGTGTGGAGTCACTACAGAATGTCATCGTCATTGGTGCCTCCAACCGCGAGGACATGATTGATCCGGCCATTTTGCGTCCTGGTCGTCTCGATGTAAAAATCCGGGTGGACCGTCCGAACGCCGCGGGGGCCAAAGAAATTCTCAAGATCTATCTGGATACTCAGGTACCGATTCATCCAGATGAAATCGTCGAACACGGACGGGCACAAGCTGCGATCGACCACATGATCGACCAGGCCGTCGAAGCGCTCTATTCTCGCGGTGAACAGAACCAATTCGTGGAAGTCACCTACCAAGACGGCACCACCAATGTGCTGTATTTTGCCGACTTCGTCTCCGGTGCCACCATCTCCAATATTGTGGATCGCACCAAACGCTTGGCAATCAAAGACTATCTCGAGGCGCATGCCCACGATGTGCACAGTGCCAAAGGTGTGAAATCCAGTCACCTGTTGAGAGCTATTCATGAAGAGCAGGCTCAGCAGCTAGATCTGCCGGATACGGCAGCACCGCAGCAGTGGTTAAGACTGGCTGGCCACCGCGGAGCACAAGCCGTGGCCTTGCGAGTCCTACAGAAGGGGCAGGGGTAACACGATGACGCACGTCTCGTTGATTCCAGCCGCCCTGGCTGCAAAGTTCCCAGCCGATCGGCCGACCGTAGGCTACGGCGTCCATCGCGTGGTCGGGTTAGAAACGGAATTTGGTATCCATGCCCCGGCGCACCGCGAGGCGTCGCATTCAGCCATGTCATTGGAAATCGTCAATGCGTACGCTCATAAACTCACGCACGAAGGCACCAATGTTGCCAGTACGGAGTGGGACTACAACGAAGAATCGCCATTAACCGATGCGCGCGGTTGGCAAATGCCACGATCCACCGCACACCTTTCGCAGTTGACCGATCAAGCCGTGTTGAACGCCGACGGTCAAGAAATTCAGATGTTGGTGAATTTGATATTGCCCAATGGTGCACGGTTCTATGTCGATCACGCTCACCCAGAATATTCGTCTCCGGAGACCACCAACCCAATCGATGCCGTCATTTGGGACCAAGCCGGCGACAGAATTGCTCAGCAAGCAGCCGACCATATTGCGGCGTCCGATGGTGCCGCTGAGATTTTGTTGTATAAAAATAACACCGATTCCAAATCGGTTTCCTACGGTGCGCACGAAAACTATTTGGTCGCGCGCCAGTTGGATTTTGAGGAACTCACCGAACACATCCTCGGATTCTTTACCAGCCGACAGATTATCACCGGTGCCGGCCGCGTGGGGATCGGAAGTCTCAATCAACAGGCCGGTTTTCAAATTTCACAACGTGCCGACTTCTTTGAAGAAAACGTTGGCTTGGAAACGACCATCCGCCGCCCCATCGTCAACACGCGCGATGAACCGCATGCTACGCCCGATGCATATCGGCGACTGCATGTGATTATCGGAGATGCCAATCTGTCCCAATATTCTACGTGGCTGCGCGTGGGGATGACCTCCTTGGTCTTGTCAATGATCGAGCTGGGTGAACTGCCCATGGTGGAATTAGCCGAACCAGTTCAAGCGCTGCAAGATATTTCTCGTGACCCCACATTGAAGACTGCAGTCTTGGTCAACGGCCGCGGCTGGCTGACAGCGATCGAAATTCAACGAATCTATCAGCACGCTGCACAGCAATATATCGACCGTTACGGTATCGACGATCAGCAAACCGTCGACGTGGTCAACGCTTGGGCCGAAGTACTCGACCTACTCGAATACGATCCGGCACAATTAGCCGACCGACTCGATTGGGTCGCGAAGTATCAACTCCTCAACGGCATGCGCACTCGGCACGGCCTCGACTGGGACAACGCACGATTAGCCATGCTGGACTTACAGTGGGCTGATTTGCGCCAGCACAAGGGGCTCTATTACACACTTGTGGCCCGTGGCGCGATACGCACCGTTGTGGCTGATGAACAGATCCAGCATGCGATGTCCATGCCACCAACCACCACCAGAGCCTGGACCCGGGGACGACTTATCGATCGCTACGGTGCACACCTGGCAGGAGTATCCTGGGAATCAGTCCTCGTGCGCCCATTTCGTACCGGACCCGTACAACGGTTTCATTTATTAGAACCGTTAGCTGCAGCAGCCAACGATCTCGGTGGGATACTGGAGGCTGGAAAACCACAGCTCACCCTCGAAGATTCAGCGACCAATCGCGCTGAAATAACCAAACTATTAGAACAGTTGCAACCGTATAGAGTCACCGGCCGCAACTAGCGCCGTCCAAAGGAGTCGACCATGGCACAAGAACAACACCGCCAGTCACGCCAACACCGTGAAGAAGACAATTACATCCCCGATCCGCTACCGGACGGTACGGCAGCGCCAGATTCAACAGCATCGCAGACTTCAGATCTCGATTCACTCCTTGACGATATTGATGATGTGTTAGAAGTCAACGCAGAAGAATTCGTCAAAGGGTTCGTCCAAAAGGGTGGACAGTAGAAGCAGGCGTCAGTCACGTCCGATAGGAGTTACGCTGTGGATACCCGAATCATGGGGGTTGAAACCGAATATGGACTGCACACCGTGCACCCGACGAAACGCCCACTGGCGCCCGATGAGGTGGCACGGTACATGTTCAAACCGGTCGTCGCCTGGGGTAACTCCTCCAATGTCTTCATCCCCAATGGCTCGCGACTGTACTTAGATGTTGGCTCGCACCCCGAATATGCCACAGCTGAAACCACCCGAGTCGATGAGCTGATCGCTTCCGATGCCGCCGGTGACGGGATCATGCACCAGCTGGTCACGCAAGCCCAGCAGGCTATGGCCGACGACGGGTTTGACGGCCAGGTTTACCTCTATCGCAATAATGCTGATTCTCAAGGCAACTCATACGGCAGCCATGAGAACTATATGATCGAACGCACCACCCAATACCGGCGTCTCACCGAAGCCCTTCTGCCGTTTCTCGTGACCCGTCAGCTCATTGCCGGAAACGGCGTCGTCATCCAAGATCCCACGGCGCTTCCGCTCTACAATGAGCTCCCCACCGGTGCGGCACCTCACTTCGCGTTCTCCCAACGGGCCGACTACATGCACGAGGCCGTCTCCTCGTCCTCCACCCGGGCACGGCCCATGATCAATACCCGCGATGAGCCACATGCCGATTCGTCAAAGTACCGACGTCTGCACGTCATTGTGGGGGACTCCAACATGTCGCAGACCACCCAATTACTGCGATTCGGTGCCACCGAGCTGCTGTTGCGGCTCATTGAATCCGGCAAGCCCCTGACCAGCCTCCAATTAGCGCATCCGGTACGGGCGATCCGTCAAACCTCTCACGACCTCACGGGCAACACACCATTAGAGCTCGCCGATGGCCGAAGGATGACGGCCTTGGAAATCCAAGAGTTCTACTATGCCCAAGCCACAGAATTCCTCGCCAGGAACGGGTCACATCACGACTATGTCAATCAGATGATGGACCTGTGGGCGCGAACACTGCAGGCAATCTCAAGTCAAAACTATTCCGGCATTGATACCGAAATCGACTGGGCAATAAAGCACAAGTTCTTCAGTGCCTACTCGGCCAAGAACAATCTGACGTGGGATTCGCATCGACTTGTGCAGTTGGATATGTCCTATCACGATATCCATCCGCAACGCGGTCTGTTCCATCTCTTACAGAAACGAGGTGCGGCCGCCCGTATCCTCACGGATGCTCAAGTCCAAGCCGCTCACGACAATCCACCACGTACTACACGTGCGCTGCTACGGCACCGCTTCATCGAGGCGGCTCGAGCCCTGGGACTGGATTATTCGATGGACTGGACTCACATGAAGCTCAACGACCACCCGATGCAGACCCTCTATGTACGAGACGCGTTTGCCACAGATGTTTCAATCGTCGATGAGCTCTTTGCTAAAGTCACAGGGGCTGACCGCTAGCTTTTGGCAACTGTCGATAAACTGGTACCGAACCACCACAACAACACAAGGAAGTACATGTCACCTCAACAACGCCGCCCCAAACTCGCCACCGCTGCGGGCATTCTTCTCACCGCCGCTCTGGCACTGACAGCGTGCGGATCTGATGACGGTGACGATACACAAAACGGTTCGGAGCCGGTAGACAATCCAGACGTCGATATTTCCTACGACATCTCTGGTGACACGCAAGAAGCCGAAATCGACGGCGAACTGGAGCTGGACCAGCCCACCGCATGGATTATCTCTGAAGGTGACGGTGAACCCATCGAAGAAGGTGACCTACTCCAGATTCTCACCGCCAACGTGGATACTGAGTCGGAAGAAGTGCTCAGCCACGACTTCGATTTGGGCGGTTCAACGCTCCAACTCACCGAAGAATTTGCGTCACAGAACCCGCAAGCTCACGACGCGCTGGTAGGTGCTCCCATGGGCTCGGATATGGCGTTCTACCTGCCTGCTGACACCTTGGGGCAGGGGACACCCGCATATCTGAATATTATTGCTGTTGAGGATTTGGTGGAAACACATGCGAGCGGTGAACCAGTCGATTCCGCAGAGCTGAACGAGACCTTACCTGCGGTGACGCTGGATGAAGAGACCCACGCGCCGTCCATCGAAACACCGGAAGGCGACCCACCGGAAGACCTCACGGTTGATGTCTTGAAACAAGGTGACGGACCAGAAGTACAATCCGGCTCGTATGTCACGATTCACTACCGCGGCATTTCGTGGTCCGATGGACAAGAGTTCGATTCCTCTTGGGGCGAAGATAATACCGGCGCTCCAGCACAGTTTGAACTCCAGGATCTCATTGCCGGTTGGCGAGACGGCCTGGAGGGGCAACAGGTTGGTTCTCAAGTCATTATGTCGATCCCACCTGAATTGGCCTACGGTGAAGATGAAGATCACGAACTCGCAGATGAAACCCTCGTGTTCGTCATTGATATCCTGCACTCGGCTGACCCCATGCCAGCAGACACCCCCGAAGCAAGTGAATAACCCCGTACATCCTCCCAAGGAGACCCATGTCATTTGGTAAACGCGAACTTTATGACCGGGTTTTCTCGCAGAATATTCGCTGAACATAGGTGAAGTGAAGCGCGAATTTCACTTCAGTCATTCAGGTGAAGATGTCCATCAGATCGGCTTGCTGGTGCGGTCTTACTAGTTAGCCGATCTGATGATTTGTCTGAAATTCATGGGTTATCTTTGGCCCTGTTCTACACGAACCAAAATGTCGAAAAAGCACATGAACACTTTACGAACACTTTTGGTTCAACATTTCCTCTGCCCCTCGTCCAAAAATCCCCGGACACTCTTCTATTGCAAATCAGCTGTATTTTGATCTTATAGGAGCAACCGGGGCATATGGCCAGGCAACGACTTCGCATTGGGGAACGTGGGGAAATCGGTCACCGACAGGAGGGGCCGAAAAAATGGGTCGCAAGATGCCTGTATCGAGACTCCTGGGGTGAACGGCGTAATCTGACAGCTCGTGCCACGACTAAAGCAGCTGCAACGAGCGCGCTGAAAACTAAATGGCACAATTTATCCGAAAAAATTATCACCCGAGAAGAAGCGTCTACCGTTGTAACCTTTGACGCTTTAGCTCAGCGATACTTTGACTCTGTGCGTAACGATCACTCACCACGCCGGCCATTGCCTCGAACTATTCGAGATTTGGAAAGCCGGTACAGGAACCATCTGAGTCCGCAATGTGGCGATATGACTTTAGAAGAATGCACCGCGGGTTCACTTCACCAAGCATTGCAAAACATAGTCAAACCTGATGGCGGTCTGCTTGGAACCGCCCACGAATGTCGCAGTTTACTCGTCAAGTTCTTTGACTTTGCTATCCAGAATGGGATCGTTCGACATAACGTTGCACGAAGCATCCCGCAAGTCGGCTACAGAGCTCCCAAGCCTGTGTCATGGAGTGACGAACAAATCGAAAACATCCGCACCGCACTTCGACACTGGATGGAAAATGTTCCGAACTCAAACCAATGCATCCTCGACATTTACGACATGTCGCTGGCCACAGGGTGCCGCATCTCAGAGGTGCTAGGAATGACGTGGGAAGACGTGCACCTACCAGAGGGACCCGAAACACAAGGATGGGTTCATATCCAACTGGCTGTGCTCACCAGAGACAAGAAGACCAATGTGATCGGGTCGCCTAAAGGTGGCAAAACCAAGAAACTCACCCTGCCTCAATTCGGCATAGAGATTCTGAAACGACGGATGCCTCAAAACGCCACCGGTCTTGTATTTTTCAATAACGCCGGCAATCCATTCCATGTGAGAAGTCTTTATGGGACAGCAGAGCGAGCATTTGAACGTGCCAGAAAAGACTTGGGCATTGATGTCCCGCAACGACTGAAATTCCACACTTCTCGAAAAACGGTCCTGTCTCAGATCGCCGAAACACACGGCATCGAATCTGCTTCCAAACAAGGCGGACATTCCACTCCAGAGGTCACCCGTCGTCACTATTGGGATCAAGAGCAGTCACCGGTCATCGATCATGCCAACTCTTTAGAACGGTTCGGGAAGACTGAAGAATAAAAGCCCTGCATGATGCACAGGTGAGTACATAAGTCAGAAGGCTTTCGTCAGCCAGAGCATCAGCAGAGGTGAGCGTCATCGCTATCGGCATCGACCGAATTACCGTCAATGTAGGCCACGCATTCGATTCTGAAAATCAGCGCCACATCGACAAGGTCGTCAAAGCGGTCGCAGCAGAGCACGGTGACGGGTTTGAAATGGAAAACTTTGAACCCGCGACCGGCAAAGTTGTGTTGCGCCGCGAAAACCGATCCGCCATCGCCTCGCACACCGGTAAGGCATCTATTGAAGTGCCGTTACCAACCGGCACCACCGAGCGGGATGGCAAGAAGCGTGCGCTTGCCTTTGCCGATGCTTACCCAGGCTATGTCATGACCACTTTCGAGCCGCACCGTCGTCGTGCCATCTTGTCAAAACTCGACGAAAGTATCGTACTTGCACGAGACGCCTTGTCCACCGCGTTGCGTTGCGAAGCGTGGGACATTCAGGTGACTTCACGGTCGAAAGGTGGCTTTGATTTCACCGTGCCGGCAACCTACCGACCATCAGCACACGACAAGGCGCTCACCGAGGTGACCGAGACGATTATCGGTCAGCCTGGTTGGTACTTTGAAACGGATACTCGGGCACGAACTGGTTCCATTATCCCGGCAAAACTGCCGACCTTTGAAGCGGTGTATTCCACGCCGTTGCCGTCCAAAGTCGAACCGTTCAACCCTGAGAAAAAAGATCACTTCCACATTCCTATCGGCATCGCATTGCCCGAGCCCGGCAAGAAGCATACCGAGCAGATCATCGACATCTCAGCTCACCAACACGTCCAAATCGGTGGTATCGCCCAGGCCGGTAAATCCACGGTCGTCAACTCTTACATTGCTCAATTTCTGGCACGCGGAGCACAACTTGCCATCATCGACACCCCTGATAAGGCGGTGGACTTTTTATGGTGCAAAGACTTCGTTATGCCTGGGGGATGGGGCTGTGAAAACAGTTACGAATCAGCCACGGTCACCAAGATGATCGAAAAAGAAAAGTCACGCCGATCAGCCATCATCGCGCGTAACCAGGTCCAAAACTGGACACAGTTACCACCCTACGAGCGGGTCATGCCTTTGCTAGTGGTCATTGATGAAGTCACCGTGCTGTTCTCACTAGAGCCGGTGCCCAAGACGAATAAAGATTCTCCGCAAGTGCTGCTTGACATGAAAGAAGATGCGGAGATGGAGAATATGGCCAAAGAAATTCTGCAAAAGGGCATCAACGACATCGCCGCCGAAATGCGCTTTGCCGGAATATTCCTGGCACTATCCACCCAAGTGGCCTCATCCGATACCGGTTTGCGACCAAAACTACGAAGCAACCTCGGTCACAAAGTCCTGCTGGGAGCAAACCCAACTGAGGGCAACCGCCGGCTGATCTTCAACGACCCAGAGGGTGTTCCTCGGGTGCCATCAAACATTCGTGAAGACCCGACAGCTGCCCGAGGTACAGGCTCCATCGAACCCCAAGGGTCCAACCCAGCAGTGTTCAAAGGCTACTACCGATCCACTGACGAGTACCGCGAGTGGCTGATCAGTATGGGCATTAAGCAAAACGCTGACATCCGCCCATCGCAAGCCCAAATCTTTGACGTGTTCGGTGATGCAGACATCGACCTGTCAAGCCCCACCGACCCTGTGCCGGACAACATGAAGCACCTTGTCGAACCTGCTCCGACATTCAACTCGGCAGCAGGTTCACGAGCACAGGTACAGCACGATGCGCTGCTGGGAGACTGACAAAAATCCTGCCGGACACTGTGCAGAGGCCAAGTGTGTCCAAGCCCCGGACACTACTACCGGAATGGTCGCTCACGGTGGCCCTTCACAACGTAAGAAAAGTGAGTTCTATGACGACAACAGCCCCAGCCAACTCAGCAGCTTTTGATCTGCTGAAAAACCAGGTGATGGTCAACGCTGACCGCACCATGGCCGGACGACTGGCTATCGCAAGTGTCCCATCTCCAGTCGGCTCCCAAGAGCCAACGTATGTTGACGCTTACCAAATCCAAGGTGACGAGGTTGTGCCAGTCCTGACACTGACTGGCTCTGGTGGCCTGGCCATGTCTTTGATGCACGACATCATGTCGGTCACGCCAAAAGACTTCGTGGTAGTCACCACAACTATCAAACGTCGCCCCGAAGATACGGACGGTCGCCGCGTCGTCATCGGCATGGGCATCGAAGCCCGTCCACTGGCAGGCGTTCGAGACTTCAAGAAGGTCCTAGCTGATGACGGTCGCAGCGAGACCATCGACTTTGACAAAGATGTCGCAGTGGCCGACTTCAACACGTTGGACGCTGACTTCCGAAACTGGATTCTCACGATGATCCAGCCAAAAGAAGAGCCACACCTTGATCGTCTTCGTCACAAACTCCTGAGCATCAACAGCCAGCACATCGGTATCTTCGCCTACGGACATGGACCACTGAAATCCTCACAGAAAATCCTGGGCAAGCGCGGATGGTTGGGCACTGATGCTGGCTCCAGCGCAAACATCAATGCTCAGAACCCTCCAGCAGCCATCGATCTGATGATTGCGCTGCTCAGCGTGCTCACTCCGACTCAAACGTATCAAGACATCGCGGCCACTCGCCGTGCACTCCAGTCTTCCAACTAGCAAATCAGCAAACCCTTAGCAGAAGGAAAACATAGTGAAAGAACTCTCCTGCTCACCGGTAAAACGCGGTGGCAAAAAACTGGCAGCTTTCGGGCTGACAGCAGCAGTAGTCGGCGGGGCACTTCTCGTCGTCCCCGGCGCACAGGCCTCCTCAAATACTCAGGATGTCTACTGGGGGCCGCAGTATGGCCAAACAACCCAGGTCTACAGTGCATACATTGATGACGGCGAAGATGAAGGCGACAGAACCTATGTCGGAGCCGTGGGAACTCATGGCTATACCGGAGGAAGCGAAGCACCCAATGGTTACACCTGGTGCATTCAGTGGTCCCAAGAAGCTAACGGACAGAACACCGAGCTGCCTCCACCAGCTGGCACCTCCAATATCACCGGTACCGAAGCTCAGGTTGCCAATATCATCGTTGCTAAGCACGCCGCCAATGGCTCCAATCACCCTGAAATTGCACTAGCCATGCACGAGCTATTTGACCACAATGAGGCAGATGGTCGTGACGGTAACGCCTGGGCTTACGAAAAGGCGAACAACAACGACGGCACGTTCAACACCATCTTGGATACCGCTACTAGCTGGATTACCGACGCCCAGCAGTACACCGGCGACTACACGATTCAGCCGGAGTTCGATTTCGGCGGCGAAAGTGTCACGCCTGGTTCGACTGGTAAGCTCACCAACCTCAACGTGATGGCTGACGGCACCTCGCTGGGCAGCGGCGTGAATACCGTGGGCAATGAAATCGAGCTCACTGTAGAACTGACCGGAACTCTTCAATTCTCCGACGGTTCCACCACCAAGACACTCGCCCCAGGTGATGAGCCAGAGGTCGAGGTCACTGGTGCCGGGATGATTGGTGCAACGGTTGAGACCAACGATTCGCTGCCAAACAATACGGTTACCAAAGTCGAGTTCGGTGAAGACAGCTACGGTGACGTGTTGCAAGACCGTGTCACCCACCAGGCCCCAGTCTCCATTGATGGTGCCATCCCCGACATGCAGGTCAAGCACATTCCATCGGTGACCACCGAGACTTCCGAGCAGCGCGCTGAGCCAGGCACGGAGCTCTTCGACAAGATCACCGTTGACGGCGTTCCAGATGATGAAGATGTCACTGTCACCTCCACCCTGTACTACGCCGGTGATGATCGCCCAGAGCGTCAAGAGTCCATCCCGGAAACCGCTGAGCCTGTCGGCTCGGTAGAAACCGTTGTCACCGGCTCCGGCACCTACGATACGCCGACCATCACCATCGAAGAGTCCGGCTACTACGTGTGGGTCGAGACCATCGAAGGCACCGAAACTATGGAGCCATGGACTTCCGACTACGGCATCACCGAGGAAACCTCGCTGGTCCCATGGTCACCAGAAGTCAAAACGATGACCTCTCAGCAGCGTGCAGAACCCGAAGCTGAAATCTATGACACGTTGATGATCTCGGGGAACAAAGAGGGCAAAGAACTCACCGTGGACTCAACCCTTTACGGTCCGTTTGATCACCGTGAAGAGCAGGGTACAGAGCTACCAGAAGACGCACCGGTTGTCGGCACCGTCTCCACAGTGATCGAAGGTAATGGCGAATTCCAGACCGAACCGCTCACTGTGGAAGACCGCGGTTACTACTTCTGGGTCGAGACCATCGAAGAAACTGATGAAACCGATCCATGGGGCGATGAAGAAGATGAAAGCCCAACATGGCAAGAAGACGAAACCACCGTCGTGCCATGGGAAATCATCTCATCGTCCGACATCTCCGACCGCTCATCTCATGAAGGTGGTACCGTGCATGACACAGTCTGGTTCGCTGGCCTTCCATGGGACCACGCAGTTGACCGCGGTGAAACGTTCCTGATGGCACCACCAGAAAACCAGCCACAGGCTGATGGTAGCTATATCCTGCCAATCACCGAAGACGGTGCGAACTTGGACGCATCGGACACTGGTGAAGCAGAGCTGACCATGTATGGACCATTCGAGACCATGCCAGAACGCTCCGAGGACATCCCAGAAGACGCTCCAGTGCATGATGTCGTCACAATTCCAGCGGTCAACGGTGAAATCCTCTCCGCTGATTTTAAGGAATTTGAAGAAGTCGGCTACTACACCATTGTGACCAGCTTCGACGGTTCGGATCGCGTGGAGCCATATGTTTCTGAATTCGGAATTCCATCCGAGTCCACCTACGTGCCTCACCCAGACGAGCCAGGTGAACCAGTCCCAGAGGACCCAGCTGAGCCAGTCATCCCAGAGGACCCACCGGTGGAGCCAACCACTCCAGATCAGGTTGAAAAAGTCAGCATTGATTCCGGTAACCCCGGTGACAACACCGCTTGGGCACTTGGAGCTGGTGCAGGCATCGCCTTGGTCGGTCTCGGTGGATACCTCGCCTACCGCCGTAAAAACGCTACCGGTCTTGAAAGCTAAGCGATAGCTCACCGATAGTGCAACCACGATTCGCGCCGGGTCATACAGCTGCTGATGGCCCGGCACGAATCACATCACTTCAAGGGTTCCATTGGAAAAGAAGCGATCAATCTTCCCCAGTATCTTCTTCGTGCTCATCATGCTGGCCGGAGCCGGACTGGTCTGGTGGGGGATCAGCAACAGTCAGCCAGAGCCAGCGCCGGAACCAGAGGTGTTCTTTGACGCCACTGACATAGACACCAACACCGGTCACACACCTGAAGAAGCTGTCTTAGCAGCTCAGCAGCAGTTAGCAGACGTTGACAGCGGTGTGGCAGTGCCAGACCTGGATTTAGTCTCACCCATGATCACCACCGGTCACACCAACGGATGGCTCGACCTCCCAGACCCGCCCCACTCTACTTTCTATGACCAGACCGCAGACATTGGATCGCCCGAGGGTGCCAGTGTCATCGCATCGCATGTGGATTATGGCCATGGTGAAAATGCCCCATTCTCAGCTCTGCACATGATCGACAAGGGCACCCCGGTGGTCGTGAAGTCTCAGGGTGAATTCGTGGTCTATCAAACCCAAGCCATTGACCTCTATGAGCGCCAGGGTCTGCCCTCAGAAATCTTCCGGCTCGATGGTGAAGCCACCGCGTTTTTCGTCACGTGCTCCGGGGAGGTTATCGGTGAGAACTCCGATCAGCCATTTTATGAAAACAACTTGGTCGTCGAGGCCGAAATGCTGGGTGTCGCAACGATCTCAGGCGACAGCGTCTCGATTGATCTACCGCCGGACACTGTCTGAATTGAACCGTCTGCCCGAACCGACATTTAACGAAGGAATTATGCAACGTATCACCAAAGCAGCCGCCACAGTAGCTGCCGGACTGCTCATCACAACTGGTGTGGCAATGCCAGCCCAGGCCGCGGACCCCATTGAAACAGCGACGAAGCAGTCGTTCACTGACTCCAACGGTAACTCGTCGTGGTATCACGTCTACGCAGACGACATCGACTGGTCGCAAGACGTTGGGGCACTGTACTACTTTGACGGCGACTACTTCTCCGAAGACCCACAATATTCCCAGATCATGAAGCCGCAGGGTGAAGTGTTGCAAAGCGTGGCCCAAAACGCCAACGATAAGAACCTGGTTCTGTTTGCAGCCAAGACCCCATCCCCAGCCTCCAGCGCCAACGGTTGGACCTGGTGGGAAAACGGCACTGCAAACGCTCAGTGGGTCGATGACTTCGCCACTGCCATGCAGTCCAAAGGCAACCTCGACACCGATCACACCTGGTTGGCTGGCTACTCGGGTGGTGCAGAGCTGATTAGCTTTGATCTGATGACCCAGGACCGCTCCGACTGGATGACTGATGGTGGCGCCATCCTGATCGCCGGTGGTGGCTCTGGCTCGTCCACCGTCCCATCAGCAGCCAATTCGCATATTCCGATGACCTGGTACGCCGGCTCCGATGACGGACCCGGTCAAACTAACCCTCCTGAATGGTCGGCCCTTGGTGCCGCCGAAGAAGGCTCAGCAACCTATCAGAGCGCCGGATACAACAGCGCAGTGCTCGAAGTCCTGCCAGGCGTCGGACACCACGGCTACGATCTGGCCGGTTTGATCAATCAGACCACCGAAGCTGCCGCAACGAAGACGGCTCCTCCGACTCAAACTCCTGAGCCAGAGCCAACTCCTGAGCCAACTCCGACAGAGCCAGAGCCAACTGACCCCCCAAAGGAAACACCTCCACCATCGGAAACCCCAGAGCCGACTCCAACCGAGACCCAGTCCAAGACACCTACTCCGACCGAAACCCCTACGGTTGACGAGGATGACGAGGACGAAGATGGTGTTGAAGAAGTCGCAATCGACTCCGGTAACCCAACAGACGGCGGACCATGGGGATGGGTCGCTGGAATTGGTGGCATCGCGTTGATCGGAGCTGGGATCGCCTACTTCTTCATGCGACGCAAGAAACTGGCAGCCATTGACGAAGACACCCTAGAAACCACCGCGGACGCCTAAGACCGGCAAGAAGGAAAGTGCCCCCGTACTGTTTGCTGATCGGCGCGGGGACGCTTTCCATTTTTATGACTATCGCACCAGGAGCATTTTGTCCTTTCACGAGCCAGCACATCTGATGGTTGCTGACACTTTGAACGCTTCACTGTTGTGGAAGGTCCGTGAACGTTTCGGCGACTACGCGGACCATTTACTCAACAGCTCACAGCAAGCAATCCACATACTGTCGGAATCCAGCAACCTACTCTTAGACGGATGGGTGCAAGACGCTGGGCGCTCCGTGGTCGCCTCGGCACAGGATGGAAACGTCATCGTGAAATCACCGCTGGTGGACGGTCTCAACACCGTCTGCGCTATCGCTGCGTACTCCGAGGCAGGGGTTGGACCACAGGTGCACAGTCTGTCGGTAGGTTCAGGTTCCAGCGGAGAGGCTATACACTGTGCGATTGCTATGCAACGCATTGACGGGCGGTATCTGCACACCTCAGAGAGTCCCATGCTGGAAGAAGTAGCGGAAATAGTTCAGCTTGCCGGCAACATGAGTTTCACCCACTTACCGGTGGCTCCACAGTTCATTTCTCTCACAGATCGACTGGAAGTAGAGATCATCGAGGCCGTTCGACGGGCCACACAGCTGGGGGACACCAGTGCTGTTGGAGAGATGTCGTTACTAGCTATCAAGATCAACCAGACTCAGCGACCAATGCGTATCTGCCACGGCGACCTTGATATGCGAAACGTCATGCATCTGGACGGCAAGATCATGATCATTGATCCCGAACCGGTGATTGCACCGGCAGAATTCGATGCAGCAAAGGTCGCTTACAGCACCGGCATTGACGTGAAAGAAATCGCTCAACACTTGGGTCTCGATGAACAACTGACCGCTGACCTGCACCGATTCTTCGAGGTCGCTGGCACCCTCTATAAACGAGTCAAAAGTCTGCATTTATCCTAAGCTTCGCCGGACACTGACAGTGCATGACTACTTTCGCATTGCCTCAGAATTTTCCGACACTTCCAAACACTGGACGCAAGCTCTTCACCTACGACGACCTCGCAGATGAGATCGAAGACAATTTCCTACCCGGCCAATATGTGCACCTTGAACAGTGGACTACAGCCGAAAACTCTCATGACATCGTGGAATACACGATGATTGAGGGCTACGTCTATGACGGCTACGACTGGGAATTTCTCGGCATTGGCCACATCGACCGCGACGGCGACAAGGTCAGCGAAAAGCGCCAATCCATCGCTCTGACCGGTCACGAGGGCACCATCACGCCGACTATCACTGCAACCGGCACGCTGGTCATCCCAGACCCCTCAGCGCCTAACGTCACCTACCAGGTCACCGCACGCAAACCCGTTTTTGGCGGCCCCGAAGTCACCGGGTGCCTGACCAATGATCTCGGCCAAGAATCCCCATACGATCTGACCGAGCTATATCAAGTGTGGATCGACGTTTATGATGACGATGTGCAGCGCCACCACACCATGGTCGAACGTACCGTGTACCGTCACGACATTCTCGACGGCGATGGCACCCTGCTGGGCTGTGTTGAGACCTCCGACGGCGGCCAGAGCTGGGGAGCGCGCAAGTGGTACAGCTTCGATCAACAGTACGACGAGATCGAGGGCTTTGAACCCACTGCATCCATCACCGAGAACGCCCAGTTGGTCTATTTAGAGGCCGGTGGTTCGGGCCGATGGACGAAACGCACCATGATCGAGGTGCCACTACCGTTTGAAATCGCTGCTTAGGAGATCATGTGGCGCGACGCAGATCGTGGGTTGAGTCCTGGAAAGAACAGGCTAACCCGAGGCAATTCATGATTGATGCACTATACGCGGTGGATGGTGTTTTTCAGCCCGGACCACCAGAAAGTGATGGCATCGAAGCGCTGCTGGGCCAGTCTGCCGTCATCGTCCAGATGCAATCAGCCATCGAGACGATGACGATCGAAGTTGCACGGAACATGTATGCTGCCGGGTGGTCCTTAAGAGCAATCGGCGAAGCATTGGAAACCAATCACGCCGGGGTCGCATCATGGCTTGAACAGACCGGAGACAGGCCGCGGGAATGACCCTGCACCTCGTGCCGGACACGGTGGATGTATGACGAACACAAAGACTCTCACACGGAAAAACATACAGACTCTCTCAGGTGGACGCACCGCATCAATCGTAGAGATTGACGGTGAAGAAATCCGTCTCGTTGCCTCCACGCGACGCGCAAAGACCATCTCAGCAACAATGCTCGACGACATGATTCAGCTGTCCGTGCCAGAATTTATCAGTGACGAACACATCATTCGTTCGGCACGTGGACTCATGTCTAAGATAAAAAACCGACAACACCACGGTGATAAAGCCCCAAGTGACCAAGACCTCATGGACCGCGCCCTGCATCTGGCAAAAGTCTGGCTTGGTGACCAGGTTGAGCCATCGTCGGTCGTCTGGTCGGACAACCAAACCACACGGTGGGGTTCATGCACTCCATCGACCAAAAGAATTCGTATCTCTACTATGCTTCGCGGGATGCCACAGTGGGTCATCGACGGCGTGCTGGTACACGAACTGGCGCACCTAAAATACCCCGGTCACGGCAAAGACTTCCAAGACTTCACACATCGCTACCCAAGGATGAAAGAGGCGGATGCATTCTTGGACGGAGTCAGCTTCGCCCAGCATCAGATTGGCAAGGAGTCCCCAACACACGGCTAGGACACGGTAAGGAATCCGGCACTGCTGAGCAATCAGTGGTGCCGGACACGGTTGAAGTATGACCAACAAGACAGCGTCCCAGCCCACTGGAAAGTATTCGATGATGACCGGTCAGCAAGCGGTAGATAGCTTGCCCCATAAGATGCCGCCTATCGCCGAGCAGATCGTAGCGAAAGCCGATTTGCCGACCGACGACTTCGCCGCAGCTTTTGACCACACGTTTACACCCATCAAACCTTCCATGGAGCGTTACGGTGGCAACCACCAGGCAGTGCTCACCTCGTTTAGAAGAAATCTTGATAATGCGCTTGATGGACTCGGAACATTCTTTCACCTGTCTTCGCAGCCTTTCATCGGCGATATGCAATCCGAAGGATGGGAAGTGGAGCTGACTGATGACGGCGCGGTAGAAGTAACACATGTCGAAGAATGCTTGTGCTGCCAGGACTCCTATTGCTCTGATGATCGGCACACCAACATCGGCGGCACGCTGCGATCAGACGACCCACAGGCCGTGAAGCTCTACACCACGGCACACGAGGCGCTACAGGCTATCGCCCTGGTCAACCAACTCCGGGAGATAGAGGAAGGCACACAGCCTGTTTGGTCATTCCTTCCAGCTACCTATTGGCAAGTCCAATTCGCTGAGAAGAGGCACTACGATTTGGCCCGAGACATCAAGAACATCAAGCGCCGCATCGCTCAACGCGAGGACATGGATCGTCTACACCGGATGGCCCGAGAGGGTCAGACGGATCAGCAGATTCACCAGTCCTACCTTGACCGTTTCGAGCAAAAGACCGGCGAGATCATGGTCCGTGGACTTCACAAGGAAATTCGCACCTACTGGACTGACAACTCCGATAAGTATTACCCGCTGATCTATCTGGATGACGAACGCGAGGACATGGAGCGCGACGCTGACAACCTTGTGAAGTCGGCACACCAGGCCCGTCTCGATATCGCATCATTGCAAAAGAACACGCCAGAGATTTTTGAACGCACCGATAACCAGGATCGACAGCATATTGCCGAACTAGAGCGAAACATCGACCACTATCAGCGGTCCAAGGGCTGGCCGTCGGGTAACCTCTCGCCGAGGTACAACGAACTTCAAGGCCAATGGCAGCACTTCGACACACAGTCCACACCCGGTGATTGGGTGAATGACAGCGATCTCTGAAGCTCACCGGACACTACCTGTGCATGACACACAATATGAGTTCAGATGCCAGAGGCCGTCTAGAAAATGCCCGTAAAACCGATGGAAAGTTCGGCCACCAACACCACTCCGAGGCCGGTGTGGAACTGCCCACCCCTCCAGAGGCTATCGAAGTTCAAGACGGCGACTCGCATGACATCACGCCGCCAAGTGATGCGTTTGACCGCGCGTGCATCGTGAACTCAGACGGTTATTTTGTCGAGGGCACCATTTATGAGAACTTTGATCACTGCTTGCCAGACGAAATTGAGAAGTTCCGCAAAATCTACTCTGATGACCAAATCACCGAATACCTCAATGACCGCTCCGATGTCATCATGGGTGTCGTCAACGAACGGTACAAAAATGTTCAGCTTGACCCAGGCCCAGACGATACGTTCGCCTTAGATTTCCATGCTGACCTAGACGGTCCCACCACTGAAGAGGATGCTGCCGAAAAACTGTGGGAAGAATCAGATGGTGTGAAGTTCGCCAATGAACTAGACCCCGGCACTTTTGGGTCAGAAGATGTTTCAGCGATCATCCGGGAGAAGCTGGCTGAGCATGATGCCACCAAGCTGCCGAATCCTGAAACTGTTGACGAACGAGCCAAACAGGGTTTTGTTGATGACTTCGTATCGTCTGCGGTGCAAGATGCTCAGATGACCGCCGATGAAGAGTATTTTATGGAAACCGGTGAAGATCAGCATGACGGCTTCGAGGTGGACGACGAGTCGATGGCCAAGCTCAAAGCAATGGCTAGCAAATTCTACGATGAAAATGCTGGCGACCTTGAAGCCTGGTCGGAAGGTATCGGTGGCCACGACGCCTACATGACCGCGGCAAGTCATGGGGTTGGTTACACTGACCGGGTGTCATCGGTGGATATTGAAAAAAGCGTCATGGCTAGACGCCTGAGCACATCGGCAAATGATGAAATCCCCAGCCTTGAAGATGGTGCCACCCGAGAAGGGAACAAACTCTACTTCGAGGGCCTGTAGAATACGAGAAATACCACCTGGCAGCAGGCCCCTACGAGTCTGCCGGGTGGTATTTTATTAGGGACACCACTCATACCAGTGGTTCATCAAGCAGCTGCACTGCTGGACGGCCATCTTCTCCAACATGCATTTGGATGGTGCCGATGAGTTTCACATGCCTCACCGTCTTACTGTTGACGAAAAGCGACATATCCCCAGGGGCTTCTTTGCCGTTAATATACCGGGTAATGTCGGCGCGTGATGGGTACTTCTCCAGCGCATACATGATTTCCTGATTGTGACCTTCAACCCATATGACTGGCTCCACAGCAGCGTTGCGGTTCAACTCCACCTTGTAGATGTAGTTCGGAAGGCGAGGTCGCCATTTGGTCATAGCACGATGCAATGCTGCGTTTTTGGAGCCGACATGCTGGATCAGGGACGCATCGATTTCGTCTTCACTATAAGTGCTGCTGTGCCACCATGTGTGGTCGAACATTGCCCGGGATTCGTGAATCAGTGGAACTGCCGATGCTCGGATTGCCACGTCTTCATCGATCTCAGACCGGTAATGCACCTCGCACCCAAAATGCATTGCCGACTTATAACCTGCCGTAACTGGCGTGATCTTTAGGAATCGATGGCACGTTTTGCACCATGCTCCCCATTCCTCAGCGTCATCAGAAATGTACCAGTGCTGGTAGTTTTTTCGCGGTTCCGGTCCTCCGGCGTTCCTGTCAAAGCGTATCTGGGAGAAGTCGCCCTGAACGGTTCTCGTTGAGTTCTTCATGTGACTCAGGATACCTAAGCGCCGACACTGCCACCCCAATTAGCGGGGTTGTGAACTGCCGTGCCGGACACGGTAATAATATGAGCGAAGTAAAGATTTTTTCAGACGAAGTCTCCGACGAGAAGCCCGACTACAGCTTCCCCGAAGCGACCCAGGTCCTGCCCTACGACGCCTCAGATGAGGATTGGAAGGCCCAGCGCGGCAAGGGGATCGGTGGATCGGATGCATCGGTCATCATGGGGGAGAACCGCTACAAAGAGCTGCTAGACCTCTACGAGGATAAGAAGGGGTTAGCCCCGGCCTTCGAGGGGAACTACCTGACCCGGCGCGGCCACTATATGGAGGATTTCTTGCGCTCAGAGTTCACCCGAGAAATGGGGATCAAGACCCAGCTGCAAGGCATGTTGCAAAACAATGACCGCCCATACATGCGCGTCAACGTGGACTCCCTGACATCCGATGGTGGTGTCTTTGAATCTAAAGTCCACTCGCACCACCTCAAAGATGACTGGTCCGAAGAGGAAGGCCGGGTGTCATCGGAATCGTACTGGCAGGTTCAGCACGCCATGGCAGTTACCGGTAGGTCTCATGCCTGGATTGTCGCAGATGTCGGCGGCCAACTGCATATTGTCTTCATCGAACGAAACGAAGACGATATCGAAGACCTTATCGCTGAAATAGACGACTTCTGGCACTACCACGTCCTAGAAAACGTCCCACCAAAACCAGAGCGCCTAGGTAAGATCAAGCAGGTCTACTCTCGGGCCAATGTGGGCAAGAAGGCCGTGGCAGACAAACAGGTAGTCCAAGACCTCGTGAAATACCGTGAAGCAAAGGCAGCAGAATCCAAGGCCAAAGAACTCAGCAAGCATCACGAGTCAAGAATCCGCAGATTCATGGAAAGTGCTGACATCCTGGTGGACGAAAACGGTGTCATCATCGCCACCAATAAGCAAAACGGCACGTTCGCCGAGACGCGCTTCCGCGAGGACCATCCAAAGCTGTTTGAAAAATACCACAAGCAGAAAAAGTCGGTTGACACACAACGGTTGAAGAAAACCAACGAGAAACTGTACACACGGTACCGGGCGCGGGTGTTGCGATAGGCTCACCGGAATGTGCTGGGCACCGGACACTAACAGTGCATGACGAAACCTTTGACTTCAGCTCAGTCCGCGCAACAGCACAACCGCACCAGTGATGGTAAATACACCACCAAATCCCACTCCGAGTCAGACGTCTCCCTTGGCATCGCCGATGACTCGAACGAGCAACGTCGCCGTCTGGAAATCTTCACCGATGGTCACGACGACCAGTGGCACCAGGACTTCATGAACAACGACATTCCGACGTTGCGCGAAGTTGCCCACTACGGATGGCAGACTAACGACCCCTACGACCTAGTGGCCCTCAACGACCGGTTCGATGCCGTCGATCTTCATGCGTTTTATGACACCGATATGGACGGTTACGATGCGGTGCATGACGATGCTGGACTGACACCAGAACTGTGGATGTCAGACAAGGATGGTCAAAGCTGGGCGAAAGTATCCGATCAAGACCTTCTGGTCGGTTACGAAGAGGAATATGAGGGTGACAGTGCGTATTCTGCCTATGCCAAACCCGAAAGCTTCTTCGACGACGATCAAGATGGCCGGTATCAGCCCGAGCTGAATAAGTATGACTACTTTGGCGGCGATTACGACTTCGTACACGTCATCCCGCCGGCAAGTGTTGACAGTTTGGTAACCGAATATGACGACCCGAACTCCCCACTGAACTGTGTCCACCCTCCCGGCGAAACTGAGGTCGGGATGCTGCCGGGGCTTGGACCTGGAGAGTTTGAGGATGGCGAGATCGCAGTGGCCAATGCCATGCACGCCAAGGGTGTCAGCACGTTTGTGGAATATGGCGCTGACAATCCATTTGAGGACACCGACGGGCCGAACTTCGACCCGCACGCCAACACCTCCATCGTGCACTTCTACCGCACAGATGATGCAGGCAACGAGCGACACTTCGCCACTGGTCACACCAAAGGCCGTTTAGCTGATTCCAATATCTACGGTGCCCAGGTGATGGCCCGGAACTTGTCAGATATCAACTGGGTCGAAAACTCCTATGAACGGTACGATCTGGATGAATGGACAGAAGAGCTCGGATACGAATTCGAAGTTGCCGACATGTCCGACCCGGACTATCGCCGAGCAGCATACGAGCACAAAACGATCACGCAACAGCGCCAGCAGCTGATCGACTTCTTTGGTGACGAAGACTTGGTCAACCAATTGGCTGAGGAAAACTAGCCGAGTTTCGCTATCGGGGTGTCGGGGGAGCAATGTCCTGGCATCCTTTTTTTTTGCTTTTCGTAGCTTTACTACTGGTGTCCCCAGTGTTGGCTAAGCTCTGAACAACAGCATCGCCACACAAGGAGCGTCATGTCACAGCCCATCCCGCCACCGCCAGCAGAGCTCGTTGAGCTGATGGAGCAACCCTTTGCGCCACAGCGTGCGTTCCGATTCAACCGTGACAAATGGCTGGAGAAAATGCAGAACATCGACGGTGCTGCTGAGGCGATCAATTCGTTGCCCGACTATGTTGACCGCGCCATCATTCGTCAGGCTGTTCGCGACCTGGAAGATGACAACATTGTGGGCGCGTTCATTACTGTGATGATCTGGGGCCACGGTCTTGTCAATTATGGTCCGCATCGCACGCTACGGGTGCTCACCGACGACTTCACGACTAGCGGCACTCTGTCAGACGATGTCGCAACCAAGATACGGCAGTCGTGCACTGTTTCCCGAGAACAGGGCAACGAAGCTGGATTTTACTATTTGAATAACGAGGGCAAGATGCGGAAGTTAGGTGCATCGTTTTTCACTAAATGGCTGTACTACGTCACCGCAACGGGTCCACAGGGTGAAGATGGTGCGGCGCCTGTTTTGGATGAGAAGGTTATTGACTGGTTCAAAGATGAGGTGGGGGAGAAGCTGAAATATGGCAGAACCAAGCCCTATAAGCGCTATGTCCAAATCGTCACCACGTGGGGGAGTCCATATGATCTCACGGCTGTGGATGTTGAAGAACGCATCTTTCGACTGATCCGGGACGATGGTGCGGAATAAAAACACATCCCGGACACTGTCACCATATGACCAGACCTATGACCTCAGCGCAGCAACGCCAGCAGAATAACCGGCGTGCCGGCGGACAGTACGACCACAAGCAGCACTCCGAAGCTGACGACATCATCCTGCAATCAGAGGCAGGTGGTGGCGGGGTGGAGACCTTCGTGCACCGCGACGACATCGAGATCGAAGCATTCCAACAGCTGCATGATGCTAATACCACCAATATTCAGAGACTCATGGCTTCAGAGAAAAGGTTCTGGGACACATATAACGACAACAAGCGTCGCAACGGTCGCGGCTCCTATCGTGCGTTTCCAGCTGATGATGCGATGTACCAGGCGCATCTGGACCGCAAGGCCGCGTTTTATCAACTATCTTTGACCGATGTCGCCCATGCTCGTCACGCCGAAGCGCACGGCGTTGACCGTTCCAAAATGCCGCTGACCAGTTACAGCCACTACCAGCGCGAAGCCGAGCAATTCGAGCAGTGGAAAGCACGTCAAAACGCTGACAGCGGCGAAGAGTATGTTCACAGGCCGAATCCATCAATGAACGATGACTATCATTTCTACAAAGCCAAGCGCATGTTGTCGGTTTTCACCGGTCGGCACACTCAAGAAGTCGAACGCCGAGCCAACGATTTGATGCAGCAACGGAGCATGGACCGCCACGAAGCGATGCAAGAGCTCTGGTCAACAGCCAACATCCGAAAAGATAAGCCGCTGGTGTTCATCGACTTTGAGACAGCCTGCCGCACCAAGGAAGACATCGGCACGGTTGATACCGGCCAATACTCCGACATCATTGAGGTCGGGTATGAAAAGGTGCATCCAGATGGACACGTCGAGTCCGATACGTTCTTACTCGACGCTGACCAGAGCCTGAAAGCTTTGGCCGGCACCGGCGCCCAGCACGTGCACAACATTACACCTGAGATGATCGAGGGTAAGCCGAAATTCTCTGACCCTAAAGTGCAGCGTCAGATGATGGAGGTTATGGATAACTCGGTCATGGTTGCCCACAAGGTGAACTTCGAGCACACCCAGCTGTCGTACTCACTGAATGGCTATGCCGGTAAGTGGCGCGACACCTTGGACACCAAAGACATCATGACCTACTTCGTCAAAACCCCCGAGAGCGCTGGAAACCGAATGCAGGACATGGTGCAGCTGACCGGCGGGTCTTATGGCGACGATGCGCACCGCGCGATGGCTGACGTGCAGATGATGCGCAGAGCCTTCGACACGGTGGTGCAAGGCGACCGGGCGGCGTACATGTCGGGGGATCACGAGCACTATCGCGCGGTGGAGCAGGACAACAGTCAGACGGACCAGTAGCAAAAACACCCCGGACACTACCGCTCTAAGGCCCACACCCTCGGTTCAGTCAAGCCCCTAAACTTGGCAAGGGCTCCATGACCCTGTTGGACGTTTCCTTCATTTTTCTTACGACAGACAAGAGTTACCTGCCGGCTGGTGTGGGCATTTTGCTGCCCTGAATCTTGGGGTGCCGGACACTGCTGGGACATGATCGAAATCCCTGAACTCTATATCGAGCCACAACAGGTTCCCAGCACTGGCTCGGCGACATTGTTGGGTTGGCTGGTCGCCTTCGTGGTATTGATAGCAACAGCACTGGCATTTCTACATTTCAGTCAGCGTTGGATCATCCGTAGAAACAGAGCTATTCAACGCAGTGACCGCCTGTTGCTCAAAGCATTGGATCGCCAAGAGGATCGCACAGAGCTGCCAGACAAACACGCTCAGGAACTTTTTGACAACGCCCTGACACTAGACCCTAACCACAAAAGGTTGCTGAGCGGAGCCAGAATATCTACGGTCGGCGAAGCTATTTGGCTGATTCGGCAAGAGGGATTTGAAGCACGGAGAAGATCGCTCATGAAACATGGCTCTTATGTTCCCGCAAAATACCAGCTCAGCTACCAACTGATGCCGACCCTCATCCTCTCTATCATGCTGGCGGCAGTGGGATTATTTGGTGCCCATGAGTACGTCAAACTCTCTGACGAACAGCTGAAGCACGATGCGGGAAACATTCCGGATCGCAACGATGAAGCAATTCGATCAGTCGATGAGCAGATCGCTTCAACCTACGGTGACACGACTCAACTTCGAGACAGCTCTGATGGCCACTATGCAGTGGACCATGACGACTTTGTCAGTGCTCTAACCAAAGAACCCCGCGAAGGGAAGTACGAGAGCGTCACCATTGCACTGCGACTTGATGACGGTACCTTTGTTGAGGATGCCCGACTGATCAGCCAGTCATCTGATGACCCCACGGTCAACCACACGGTGCACATCGAGATACCTGACAACGATTCGGGAAGCGATGGGGTTGTTCGTGAAACTCAGATAGCAGTAGCTGACCAGGGAGATTCTCTGAGTGTCCGGTATGCATCCTTCGTAAATCCCATCTGAAATTGAAAAAATTCCATCCCTTGATGCATCACACAGACCAGCCCAATAGAAGACTTTCTTGCAATTGTCTTGGATATCTGTGTATTTCTGTTGTCCCCTTCTCAACTGAATTTCGCAGAGCGAGTTATGAGCGTAGGTGCGTAACGTGCTGTGCGTGTTAAATATGATGTGGACCAAAGTAGCTGATGACGGTCCGGAATGATTGCCGAGATATAACTGGTCATGGTTCTGGGCACGACGAGTACCACCAGCACGTGAGAGGGGAACTCAACCACTCGAAGGGGTGCTTGCCTATAGGAACTGAGGCCTTTTTGTCGGCAAGTGAATTTTTAAATACTGCTGAAGTTGGGTATCACATGCTTTTTTGACGATAGAATTCGACGAAATTACTTCAGAGGAAGTGCTTACGGCAAACAGGACGTAGTTATAAAAAATCAATCGTGGCCTGCTGCCTTCGTTCTGCGCACGCTGACACAATGGGGAAACCAGGGATATTATTTACGCCGTAAAGCGTGAACCCGCGGTCTTCGCATGGTGAGTACGGGGGTATTCCACATGCAAGGTAGTCGACTGGATTACCTTCACCACCTCGTGGTTATTAGGGCAACCTTGCCCTACGCACTAGGTCTTGCGCTTGCGCTTAACATATGTGTAAATAGCGCCTGCGACCCAGCCAACAACGGACCCAACAACGATGGACCCCACAGTTCGCAAAATCCAATTATCGATAATTCCAATCAACACTAAATTAAGCAGTACAGCCGAAAGTATCAATGTAAGGACTTGAAGACGTTGCTTGGGAGTGATTTGCTGTAGCTCAGACAGGCGAGAATTCATGCGCGGTACTCTAATTCCTTGCTTATGGAGATGATGTTGCCTATTTGATCGCTGTATTATCAATAAATCACTTTTGTTCTTATATAGGATTCTGCGAAGCTTTTGTAAAAGTTTCAAAATTCATAAGAGGTCCGTTTATTTGGTCTAACTGTTGTTTAAGTGTAGTAGAAAGCTCTTCCTGAGGTTGGAATCCTGCAATGAGAGCACACTCACGAAGCAGTTCTGGAGGTATAAGCTGAGATCGCTCAGTAAAGCGGCGCGCGATACTTCCTGATATCCACACAAATTCGGCATTGTACTGATCGCCAACAACTTCGGTAAATGAGGCCAGACCTGAGGTTTCTGAAACCTTGGTGTAGGTCTTGTCCACGAGAGGTGCCGATAGGGCGGTGGTTCGCGGGTCGAGTGAATCTACCAATAGGATGCCTCCCGGAACTAAGGAACGGTAGACATTCTGAAAGAAGGGTAACAGTTTTTTTCTACCCAAAAGTGACGTCAAACCACAAAAAGCGATGGCAGCATCGAAAAAGGAGTCAAGCACCAGAGGCAAAGAACCTCCGGCATCTCCGGTTTCGAACGATATTGAAACTGTTTCTTGTGTTTCAGCACCTTGTCGTTCTAGTTTGACCAGGGCCTTATCAATCATGGCTGCAGAGATATCTAATCCTACGAAACGACTTAGAGACTTTTGCTCAGCGAGTCTCTTAATTAGAGGGAAAGATATGCGACCTGTTCCGCAACCGAACTCCACTAATTTGCTACGACCTTGCAAGAAACCTGCATAAGCTTGAATTTCCGGACTCTCTGAGGTGAGTCGAGGCATCATATCGTCATAAAAACTAGCCTGTAAATCATAATCTTGTTCAATCAAATTTCGTCCTTAAGATAATGTCCCTTTGAAGTGAAGAGAATTTTTGGTTCGGCGGCTTCTTCGAATCCATCGTGGAGGACTATAAGAAATTGCGCCCCCACAACATCTGGATTTTCATCTTCACGTGCCATACGAAGGTAGAACTTTACAAGCGAAGAGTATGCTGGTGAGTTCTCGACAGCCCTGCTATCTCTGGAATTTAGCAATGGCAATAGATCGCTTGACATGTCGAAAACAGCTTTCGAAAGTCGTCTCTTAGGTGCCCAAAGATTTGTTACTAATTTGCGACTTCCATGTCGGATGGACTTTCCCCATGCTGTAGTGGAGCCGTCTGAACGGATAAATCTGTGCAGCGGCTCATAGTCCTGCATAGCAGGCCGTGGGGCGAAAAAGCTCCACATAGGGATAAAAGCTCCTGGATCTTTGACTCGAAGCCGGGCATAATTTGGCCCCGGCATTTGTTGCAGTACTGTCGCGCAGAGCATACCTGCTAGGCCGCACACTACTAGCTGCTCAAGCCAACTCCTTTTGATCATTTGTATCCCTCCGACTCGAGATTAGTTAATACTTTCTGCGCCAGTGTGATTCCGTATTCTGGAGTAGTGAACATCGTGTCATGTCTTCCAGGCACTGTAATAACATGAGTGGAGCTATCTCCGAGGACTTTTTTAGGGCTATTCGGTAATTGCTCTTGTAGAGCGCGAGTTGATTCCAGTTCCATAGTTGTCTCCGCTGCGAATACCATCCTGGGAATGTCATGCTCAAATAAATCTCCCCTATACTTCGATACTTCGTTCACAAGACTCCGGTATTCGCGCAGAGCAGCTGTCCACAGTCTATGGTTTCGCTCCGCCGATACGGCTCGTTTCCTATTGACCAAGGGTAGATTGCCAGAGGGGGGAGTGGGGTTCATAAGCGCCCCCAGACCAAAGAGAGTTTTGATTCGTTGGTTCTTGAAAACTTCCTCAAGATTAGAAATATCACTCGAGGTAAGTGATCCATCAATAAACTCGTTCAGGTTGGTACTATCAATTAAAACAACATAATCAATGAGGGACGGTATCTGGTTGGCCAGTCGGCGAACTATTTCTCCTCCTAAAGAGTGGCCGATCAGGATAATTCGCTGGTTTCCAGCAAAGTCGGCGACTAAACCTCGGAGATCGTTTACCGCGTCGTTCAGGCTCCAGCTGGTTTTATCTCTACGTGCGAGGATACTTGCCCCATAGCCTGCTCGCTCGTAAGTCAGGATAGAATGATCAGATTCTTCGCAGAGGCTTCTAAAGAACCATTGATAAGTTTCAGTCGGGGCACCCAGGCCAGCTTCGATAACGAGTAAATGGTCACTTGTTCCCCTTCTGTACAGGAAGCTTAGGGCGTTTCCCGAAGTCGATACCTTATGATCCCAACCACTTGGTAACGTCCGCACTTGCAAGTTCCGCAGTACAGCTGAAATTCCTATCGAGGAGAGCGCAAGAAGCAACATGCGTAGAGCGCTTTTTGGGAATTCTGAACTGAACTGTCGACTACCGTCAGCAGTGGGAGCCGCTATCGTGTTTATAGCCGGATGAAGGCTCGCGAAAGCCCAGGCAAATCGCCCCAATCCCATGAAGTGTGCATTAGCCGCATGAAATATTAGAGCTGATATAGAGTAGGTTCGAGTCAACCAAGGATAGGGTAGCAAAGCTAGAGGATAGCTAATCTCCCAAGCTATAGTCAACCAGTTTGCAATCTTGGCGAGTCGCGGGTGGGTCTTAAAGAAGGTCCACAGCTTCTGGTGTCCGTAGGAATTAGTCCTGAGGACACCTTCGAGAGCGATACCTTGGCGCCACTCCTTTCCCAGTAGCTTGGCAACCCCCGCGACGGCGTAGGAGAGTACACCCTGCATTCCCGTGTACCAAATTGCGGCTTCTTTAATAGAGCTGTTCTGACTCAGACGTCCAAGAGATGCCGGAGCTAGTGCTTGCATCGCTGCCTGATCGGCGCCATCAGAACCATAACGGTTATAGAGAGAAAACAGAGCTTCCGAAGTAGCTAGGAAACCGGCCGCTGTGCCGCGGAGAATGTTGCCTAATCTATCCCCTCGGTCAGGAGTGAGCGCGAGAAAGCCGCCAGCTACTACCCGTGTGGTGTGAAGACCTACGAGCGCCCATTTTCGGTCCAACGCCTTAAATAACAAGCGCGATACCTGAGTTTTTTGAGGATTTTCATTGTGAAGTGGTGAGGCACGACGTATGCCACCTTCATCTAATTCTTCATGATCAACCAGCGCTTCTAGACTACTCATACCCATACTAAATCCGGCGAACCGCTCTGAGATCGAGAAGGTTCGCCGGATATTGGTACGAGGAGAGAAGGTCTGGTTTTTACGCTTGACCTTCCGAATCCACATATATGTAACTATCCGCCTTGAATGAGACTGCGTACTATATCCCCCGTTAGCCATCCAGCCGCAAAACCCGCATAAGCAAGTGTAGGTGTAGCCAGTATCGCTGTTGACTGTGGAGAGCTGATGGTAACTTTATCTAGTGGAGCATGTTTTGCTATTATTTCGACTGAGTTTAATAACATTTGCATCATCCAAAGCAGTTATTTAATGCTGTGTACATCCCGAAACCTATTGCAGCGAATGCCGGTACAGGGGTTACGAGTGTAGGGATGTTTGAGTCTGTGGTAATTGAGATCCTGTCGAACGGTGCATTGTCGTCACTTATCTGATCTATGAAAGTAGTTAGCGTAGACACGTAGTGCTCCTATTTGATTTTGATCTAAATAATGCCTTATTCGTTAGGCAATTAAAGACTGTAGCAAAGTGTGATAAAAATTGCACGACCTAAGTCACACTGATGAGTTGCGGAGGGTGTGGTTTGCAATAAAAGTCTTAACCGCTACTCTTCGGCGGGGTATGCGAGTCTTTTCAACCAGTCCTGTTCGAGTTAGAATGCTCATGTCATCAGGTCGTTGACATAAGTAGGAGTTTCAATTTAGCTAGATTCATGGATTATCTCGCACAAGCACACTTGGAATTGACGCAGGGTCGGGAGCGGCTTGCGCTTGCCGTGCAGAAGGCACGACAGGAGGGTCGTACATGGGCTGACATAGGCGCTGTCCTTGGGGTAAGCCGACAAGCGGTCTTCAAGAGATTTTCTGGGAATGCAACACTTGGCGACGGCTTGATCCAGCGTACCGATAAATAACTCTTCTCACTGACCGAGGCTGATTATGCTGGTGGTTCCGGTTTCTGGTTCGGGCAGGACCACCGGTATTACCGCAGACAAATAGCCATCCTAGCGCGAGTGATTCGTCACCTCTGGGCGTTTCATGATCATGGGTAACAGCCTTATCGCAACACTGGCCGCTCTGACTGTCCCATCGGCTTGAGGGGTTGTGACTGATAAGCAGATATTCACGGGTGCTCCTCATTAGGAGACCTTTCGATGGCAAAGAAGGCCGCTATTTCTTGGGCAATCTGTAGCGCGTTATCAAAACCCAGCACGATTTCGTGACATACGCGCCTGACACTTGCAGGACATGACTCAACCATTGTCAGTAGCCCAGCAAGCCCAGCAGAACAATTGCGACACCGGTGGACGATATGCCGCCAAAACCCACTCCGAAGCAGATTTCAGCCTCGACCTCAGCCAACCATATTTAGAGCCTCACGAGCTAGCTGGCCAACAGTTTCTCGATGACCTGCTATCACTTCTCCAGTGGACGCAAGACCGTTTTCGCACCCATGAGAGTCAAGCCGACCCATCATTTCTGGTTGATGTTGGACTGCCGTCAGAGACTACAATCCGCTCTGTAGAGTTCGGCCTCACCGACGATCCTGGCGATGGCACGCAAAGCTCGGCTGGCAAATAGCCGTCATGTCAGCGGTATCCGCTCCGATGAAATCGACAACATCACCCCGCAAAATGGTGATCAAAATCGTCATGGACTGCCAGAACCACCCTGAAAAGGCCGAATACATCGGCTCCCTGGAAAGGCCGCCCTTGCCCAGGTCGAAAACGAAGTTGCCGTGCGCCAAAATCATCGTGGCATCATGCCATACCCCGTCTCCGCGCTGATCACCCGAGGCAGTGGACTTGAAGCCATCCGCCACAACCTTGCAATACAACTGGGCCGTCCACCCAAGCGCTCCGAAGTCGTTGCGGCTTGGAATGAACGCAAAGCCCAGCGAACATAAGTCGGGTCCGGACACCGTAGATACAGCACATCAGTAGATCAAGTTTTTAGGAGCAACCCATGGCAGTGCCCGTTGTACATATAGAAGAACGCCAGGCCATTGACATCTTGCACCAGTCAACAGAAAAAGGCGCAGACAGCGTCACCCAGATGCCGCTATTCCACGTCCAAGAACATGGACAGATGGATCACGTGCCAAAACCTGCCGTCATGCGTCTTCACGATGAAATTGATGCCAACAATATGGTCATGGAGACAGTCACCCAGGTCACCACAGCACACCTCTTTGCCGAGGGTCGCAAAGGGCTAGAGCCGCTGGAAAACATTGCCGATGACGTCGATGAAACTCGATACATGGTCATCACCCAGCAGCTCGTTGTCGATCTGGATAACGACTACCTCACCGACGAAATCCACGACCTGATCGACCAGATTCTCTCGTTTCCCAGACTAAAAAAGCTCGAAGAACGCCGCGCCGCACTTGACGAGGACATCGAGCAGCAACGCGAACTAAGCATGGAAGCAAACCGCCGATGACTGGTCATCGTCTCCGTGCCCGACGCAACCCCAAGTCACTCAGAGCCTGGCTGCACGATGACACGGCTCAATGACATGTTGAAAATGCTGCCAACAGCATTGCACACGGCATCGGTGAACTGATGGCTGAACATGCCAAGTCACTACATGAACTGTACCGGGATTTGCCAGGCGAACTGATCGCGGCACGCCTTGCTAAAGCCGTGGAAGACAGAGTGAAGCAGCAGGTTGGAAATACAGCAGCACAAGCCAGAACACAACAATGGCCGCTATCTGCCATCGCCGAAGCACTGGGACTCCAACCCACCAGCGACCCGCGTTCACTGTATCCAAACATCGAAAGCTGACATTGACCGATCTGCCGGACGTAGTCAAAGTAGACAGCATTTCGGCACAAAGTAGAGAGTTCACCACCATGCAAGCAGAAGAGTTTTATTCGGCATACCAGGTCAGCTTTGACGGCATTGGCCGAACCATTGAAGCCGCGTACCACGGCTATGACGACTCCGATCCGATCATGGTGGAAGCCGACAGTGCCGGTCAGAGGTGGGCCGAGGCGCTGAAATATGTGGCGACCGTGGACCAGACCTCATCGCAGCACCAGGAGCAAACATGATCCCGCGCGGCCTCTTGCACGGCAAGCCCGTCCGATTTGAGGATGTGCGCATCGGCGATGTCATCGACACCTATCACCCTGTCATGGAGCATAGTTCGCGCTTCCACCGGCGCATGGGTCAGATCGTGACCAGTGTTGGACCAGTCAAAACACCGTCTGGAACTATCAACTATCGCTGCGATCTGCACACCGATTACGACATGATCTGCCTGCACTTTGATCTATGGATTCAACTGAGACACCGGGACACCAATATCCAGTCTCTCAGTCGCCGGACACGGTGAAGGTGAACACGAAATTCGCATCACCGAAGGGGCATAGAAATGGCCTACCCAAACCCTGCTGAACACCCGCAGATCATCAAATGGCGGGGGGTGCCTCTATCGTTTTTGTCAAGCGGCTTGGGCAAGATTGTGGCCGGTTTTTTGAGGTGTGGGGGCTTGGTAGAAGGTGCCATCGCGTAGCATGGCATACAGCGTATCGAGGCGTCGCCGAGCGAGGGCAATAACGGCTTGTTTATGGGTTTTGTGTTCGGCGCGTTTCTTATCGTAATAGGCCCTGGAGGGGTGATGAGAAAGCGAAGCGAACGCGCTGTTGAAGAGGGCAGACTTCAGCCTCTTATTTCCGCCGCGGTTGGCAAATTCCCCACGAATAGAGGTGCCAGATCGCCTCGTGGTGGGTGCAATACCGGCGTAGGAGGCCAGGTGGCCGGCGGTCTTGAACTCTTTGCCGACGACTTCAGTCAGCAATCGGCTAGCGGTCCTGGTGGCAACGCCGGGGATCGACATCAGGACCGGGGAAAGAGGGTGGTCATCGACCAACGCTTCCACTTGGGCCAGCACCTGGGCCCGCTGAGCATACAGTGTGGTCAACTGGGCAGCCAGCATCGGTACGATTGTGGCAGCAGCACTCGTGCCGGGTACCACCACGGTTTGGGCCTGTAAGGCATCAAAGATTCTGGTGGTCAGTTTGGCCGCCAACCGCGGATTATGCTTGGCTATGCGCTTGCGCACATGACCACGACCCGCAGTGTGCAACGCGTGCGGGGTTGGCCACCGGGTCAACACATCCTGGACCCCGGTGTGGTGCAGTTTAGGGCCCACTACCCGTTCCAGACCTGGGTGCATCTGGGTGAGCAGCCCGCGGAGTTGGTTTCGGGTCGCCGTGGTGGTGGCTAGCAGGTCATCGTCAAAACCGGCCAACACGGCCAGCTCCGCAATCTGCTCATCGGAATCAGCAATTGCCCGCAGGGTGGCGGGCATGGTGCGCGCGGTTTCCGCGATAATGTAGGCATCTCGGGCATCGGTTTTCGCGTTGCCGGCATGCAGATCCGCGACTCGGCGCATCGTCAGTCCTGGCAGATACGCCACCTCCACCTGGTCGAGTGCTTGAGCCACCGCTACTGGCAGGGCACCGATGGTAGCCGGCTGATCCACCACCAGTAATGCTGGCCCGTACTCACGGACCAGGTCGGTAATAATGTGTTGTAATTTTGCCTCGGTGTTGGGTAATGGCTTGTCAAAAACCTTGGTACCGTCGGTTGTCAGCGCGGTGGCATGATGTGCTGATTTGCCAACGTCTAACCCGATACATACCGCGTACTGGTCAAGGTTGAATGCCGTCATGTCAGACCCCTCCTGGTCGCTAGCATCCCTTGGTGTGTGTGATCAACTAGAAGCAGGCCAGGTGAGCAGAGAAATCCGGCCAGTTCAGCGGCTGGTTTCCTGCCAAAACAGCGATAAGAATCCGGCCACTTGAGCACCGTGGTCTCACGGTGCGGAGAAATGTTGATCACCCTTGTGACGGGTGGTGTGTTGTGTCGTGTTAGATACGGCGATGGGCACCGTCTGTCCGGTTATATAAGTTCCTGAAGCGCTGCAGCCTTTTCACAACCAGCAGCGCGTGGAAGGAACTAGAAAGTCCATGACGGTGCCCATGCGTGCGCCGTGAGGCGCTTGTTGATCGAGTGGAGGTGCGAAACCTTCACCAAAGGCCTTGTCGTAGCAGGGTCGTTGTAGCTGAGAGCAGCCTGATCCAGGAGACGCTGGTTCAGGTGGCAAGCGGCTCTGACAAAGCACGGACGTGCTAGGACTGCCAGATAGGGCGGGTCGTGCAAGCAAGATGAAAAGGCATACGAGAGGAACCGTCGTTTTACGCTTCTCAAACTGTCGCCGGCCGCAACCTGGTGGATTGGCCGGAGGTGGCGCACAACCACGGATATCGTGGTTGACTCTTGTCCTGTGGGTATGGGTCAGGGCGGGAGGCTGTGATGAAAACGCTACGGGGTAGTCACAGCGAGGTCACAGGAGCAGAGACGGGTGCCTCCTTCATCAAACGATCACAAGTGAACACGGGAACCACCCTGATCCTTGCCGCCTGGATCACCACCAGTGATCACGGGTTGGCTGGGCTCGTTATCAGTCGATCGGATCAGGATGGGGCGGAGCCGTTGTAGTACTTTGAGGCCGGGAAAGCCGGTCACGTGGGGAAGAACGGCAGCGGAAGTGAGAAGGAAAATATGAGTACTGTCATAACGAAAGACGGACCGGTGAATACCAGTCCTCCACAGATTCGGGAGTCGCCGGAGCTGTGAGTATCGCAGATTCAGACGAAACTTCACCACTGGGCCACGGCTGATCCCAGTCGTCGGTTTGATGATGTGTTTAACCTCGTGCACGACCCGACTACGCTGCATGTGGCGTGGCAACGGGTTGTCACGAACCAGGGTGCACGATCAGCAGGATCAGATGGTCTCACGGCCACGATGATCGCTGAAGACATTGGTGTCTCCTGGTTCCTGAACGACCTGCGAGAGCAGTTGAAAACGGGCACGTTTCGTGCTCAACCGGTGCGTGAACGCAAGATCCCTAAACCTGGCGGTAGCGGTAAGCTGCGTCGGTTAGGGATTCCCACGATCGCGGACCGGGTGGTTCAGGCAGCCGTGAAGATAGTGCTGGAACCAATCTTTGAGGCCGACTTTTTGCCGGTCTCTTATGGGTTTCGGCCCAAGCGGCGGGCTCACGACGCGATCGCTGAGATTCAGATGTTTGGGTCCCAAGGGTATCGTTGGGTCCTGGATGCTGATATCGAAGCGTGTTTTGACCGGATCGATCATACCGCCCTGATGGGGCGGGTTCGGGATCGAATCAAAGATAAGCGCGTACTGCGGCTGGTCAAAGGGTTTTTGAAAGCCGGGATTCTCAGTGAACTTGGTGATCACCAAGAAACCTATACCGGTACCCCGCAGGGTGGCATCTTATCGCCAGTTTTAGCTAACGTTGCGTTATCGGTACTTGATGAGTACTTCCATGCACCCTGGCAGACTGGTGGGAAAATGTCCACCAATATGCGCCGGACGCGTCGACGGTGGAAGGGTCTACCTAATTGGCGGATTATTCGTTATGCCGATGATTTTGTCGTGCTCACGAATGGATCCAAAGACCACCTGGTTGAGCTGCGCGAGGAGATTCATGAGGTGCTATCACCGATGGGACTCGTCTTGTCTGAGGCGAAGACCCAGATCGTGCACATGAGTACGGGCTTTGAGTTCTTAGGGTTCCATATCCAATGGGCCAAGAAACAAGGGACCCAAGATACCTGGCATGTTTACACCTTTATCGCCCCTCGGGCGATTGCCTCGGTGAAACAGAAAATCAGGGATCTGACCCGTGCCACGTCACAGCAAAGTCTCAAGGATACGGTGATTCGGCTCAACCGAATCACCCGTGGCTGGTCAAACTATTTCCAACATGCGGTTGCTAAACACACGTTCCGCCACGTGCAGCATGTCATGTGGTGGCGCATTGTGCGATGGCAACGTGTGCAACACCGTTGGAAATGGCAAGACGTTCGTCGATGGCTCACCGACCATACCGGTCGGTGGCATCCCATCAGCGCGGACGGGATTACGTTATACAATCTCGCCGAGGTCCCGATTCGTCGGTACCGCTATCGAGGCAACAAAATCCCCGCCCCGTTTTGAACGAGCTGAAACCATCCCAGTGACAACGACCGTGGAGAGCCGGATGCGGTGAAAGCTGCACGTCCGGTTCGGAGAGCGGCCTGGGGGAACGGATCACGAGCAATCGTGGCACCGCGCCTCAGGCCGACTCTACCGATACAAGAAGATATCAGAAAACTCGATCGATTGGGAGTTTCTCAACGTGAAATAGCCAAGCGCTTATCGATCAGCCGCGATTCAGTGGCCAAATACCTTAGCCAGCAGGATTTCTCTCCAAAACCACAACCGTTAGCACAACGTCCCGGTGGATCTGTGGTGGCTAGGTTTACCCCGATCATTGATCAGTGGTTGGTCGACGACCAGAAACGCTGGCACAAACAACGCCACACCGCTCGGCGCGTGTTTGACCGGCTGGTCGCTGAGCATGACTATCCGGGCTCGTATTCACCAGTGCAACGCTATGTGAAACAATGGCGAGCTGAGCATCGCCAACCTGCTGATGGTTACAGCGAGTTGGAATGGCCCGCCGGCACCGTGCAAGTCGACTTCGGTCAGGCCCAAGTGTTCCTTGCCGGGGTGATGACCGTGGTGCATGTGTTAATCGTGACCTTCCCGTTTTCTAATATGCGTTACGCCCAGGCCTATCGTGGTGAAACCGCTGAGTGCGTCTGCGACGGATTGCGCACGATTTTCGAACATATCGGGGCGGTGCCACCGATGATGGTGTTCGATAATGCCACCGGCATTGGCAGACGCGTCCAGGATAAAGTGCTGGAAACCAAGCTGTTTTCGGCCTTCAGACTGCATTATCGAGCACATTCGCGTTATTGCAATCCGGCCTCAGGACATGAAAAGGGCAGCGTGGAAAATGCGGTGGGGTTCTTACGCCGCAACCTGATGGTGCCCGAACCTGATGTCACGTCATTGAAAGCCTTGAATGCCATGCTGCTGGCCCGCTGCGATGAGCTAGCTGCCAAGGAGCATTACCGCCAGCACGTGCCGATTAGCCAACTGTTTGCCGAAGATCTAGCTGGGGTTAGCCTTGAAAAGTGGACATCTTCGGTAGCGGGATTTCGGTCTTGCTGGAAGGATGTTCAGTGATGAATGAGCAGAAGAAACAGCGTCGGTCGTTTACCGATGAGTATAAGCGTGAGGCCGCAGGGCTGGTGATTGATACTGGCCGATCGATCGCTGCGGTGGCCCGGGAGATCAAGGTCGGTGAGCAGACGCTAGGCAAGTGGGTGAAGCTTGAGAAAACCCGGCGTGGTCCTGCTGCATCGACAGGCCCGTTGAGCGAGGAGGATCGTGCGGAGCTCCAGCGGTTGCGTCAAGAAAATTTTGAGCTGAAAAAAGATAACGAATTTTTGGGAAAAGCAGCCTTGGATTCAAATCGTCAAGGCAACACCGTGGGCTTCGGCTTCGAGTGGGGTTCGGTAGCCTAGGCCTTTGCGGGGTCGGGTGTTGAGTTCATGG